>CAYMVC010000174.1:0-2992 GCA_964393755.1 uncultured Eubacteriaceae bacterium
TCCACCACCATGGGGGTGATCATTAGGATTCATTACCACTCCACGAACTGAAGGTCTAAAGCCCTTATGACGTGTTTTACCAGCTTTTCCAACCCTTATATTTTCATGGTCGATATTTCCTACTTGACCTATGGTGGCTCTACACTCTATACGTACCATTCTAACTTCACCTGATGGTAGTCTTACTTGAGCATAGCCTGCTTCCTTTGCCATTAGTTGTGCCGAGTTACCTGCAGAACGAACCATTTGGGCGCCCTTACCGACTTTTAATTCAATATTGTGGATTATTGTGCCTACAGGTATATCCTTTAAGGGTAGTGCATTGCCTACCTTTATATCTGAATTAGGTCCAGATACTATGGTATCTCCTACCTTTAATCCCTTTGGATGGATGATATATCTCTTTTCTCCGTCTACATAGTTAAGTAGTGCAATATTAGCTGAACGGTTTGGGTCATATTCTATGGTGGCTACCTTAGCAGGTATATCATCTTTGTTTCTCTTGAAATCTATAATCCTATATTGTCTTTTTTCTCCGCCCCCTCTATGTCGGACGGTTATCTTACCTTTATTATTTCTTCCACCGGTTTTACTAAGGGATTCTAATAAGGACTTTTCTGGTTCGGTTTGTGTGATTTCCTCAAAAGTAGATACTCTCATATTTCTTCTACCAGGGGAAGTTGGTTTGTATTTCTTAATACCCATTGTATTTCCTCCTATCATTGCCTCTCAGGCTAATAGCCTATAATCTGCATTTTCTTTACATACCTTCGAAGAATTGGATTTCCTTGCTATCCTCGGTAAGTTGTACAATGGCCTTTTTCCAGTCTGGTCTTCTACCTTCATAACGACCCATTCTCTTTACCTTACCTCGCATATTCATTGTATTTACTTTTTTTACCTTTACTCCGAATACTTCTTCTACAGCATTTTTTATTTCTATCTTATTTGCTCTTTTGTCTACCTTAAAAGTGTATTTTTTTACTTCCATGTCTTCCATACTTCTCTCTGTTACAATTGGTTTTTGTATGATATCATGGGAATTTTTCATTATGCATACACCTCCTCAATAAGGGATGCTGATTCTTTAGTAAGAATTAAGTTTTCACAGTTTAAAATGTCATATACATTTAATGTGTTTACTAAAGTGGTTTTCATATTAGGAATATTTCTAGTAGACTTTTCTACCACTTCGTCTTTGCCAGGCAAAACTATTAGTGCCTTTCTACCTGCCTTTATATTGTTTAAAATATTTACCATTTCCTTGGTTTTTGGTCCATCCATTACCAATTGGTCTAATACTATAATTTCTTGGTCTAATACCTTAGAAGATAGGGCAGACTTCATTGCCAGTCTTCTAACTTTTTTAGGTACTATCTGTCTATAGCTCCTTGGTTTTGGTGCAAATATTACTCCACCTTTTCTCCAAAGTGGTGAACGGATGGAACCTACTCTTGCCCTGCCTGTGCCTTTTTGTCTCCAAGGTTTCCTTCCTCCGCCTCGTACCTCACCTCTGGTTTTTGCTGATTGTGTTCCCTGTCTTTTATTTGCTAATTGGGCCTTTACAACTTGGTGAAGAACGGGTACATTAACTTCTACTCCAAATACTTGGTCAGCTAATTCTATTTCTCCTACCTGTTGTCCACCCATATTGAATAAATCTACCTTTGGCATAACCTGCTTCCTCCTTTCCTTCAGATACTTTTCTATTTCTTAACCTTTACAGTTTCTTTTATTGAAAGCAAGGTATTTTTTGGTCCAGGTACAGCACCCTTGATTAATAATAGATTGTTTTCACCATCTACTTTTACTACTTCTAAGTTTTGTACTGTAACAAGTTCATGTCCCATTTGACCTGGTAATTTCTTTCCTTTTAGAACTCGGGCTGGTGTTGCTGACATAGCCATTGCCCCTGGGCGTCTATGGAATTTTGAACCATGGGACATAGGACCCCTTGATTGATTCCATCTCTTTATTACTCCGGCGAATCCTTTACCCTTTGAAATACCAGAAACATCTACCTTTTCTCCCGGTGTAAAGATATCTGCCTTAATTTCTTGACCTACCTGGTAGTTGTTATCTTCTAATCTAAATTCTTTTAAATATCTTTTATACTGGATTTTGTCCTTGTCAAAGTGTCCCTTGATAGGCTTGGTTACCCTTCTTTCCTTTACATGACCAAATCCAAGTTGAACAGCATTATAGCCGTCCTTTTCTAAATTCTTTACTTGAACTATGGTGCAAGGTCCAGCCTCTACTATTGTCACAGGAATTAAGTGTCCTTCCTCTGTAAAAACCTGTGTCATACCTATCTTTTTACCTAATATTGCCTTGTTCATTTGTTACACCTCCTAGTATTAGCGGAATACCTTTCTATGGTATTCATAATAATTTATAGCTTAATTTCTATATCTACACCTGCTGGCAAATCCAATCTCATTAAAGAGTCTACAGTCTTTGGAGTTGGATTAAGAATATCAATCAATCGCTTATGGGTTCTTTGTTCAAATTGTTCCCTAGAATCCTTATATTTGTGCACTGCCCTAAGTATGGTGATAATCTCCTTTTCAGTAGGAAGAGGTATTGGACCAGAAACATCTGCTCCTGTTCTCTTGGCAGTATCTACAATCTTTTCTGCTGATTGATCTAACACCTTATGATCAAATGCTCTTAACCTGATTCTAATTTTTTGCTTTGCCATCTAACTAATTTCCCTCCTTCAATCGCATGTTTTTTAATAAGGGCTCATTTCTATCTTTACATGCAACTGATACCATCGTACACTTCCCCGGGTGTTTCCATATTTATTTTTTAAATTTTAAGTCAGTGTGATAGCTTCAGTCGCCCGATTCGAGATACGGACATTGTCAGCGAAAATTTCCCCATATTAAGTGGGCAACCTCCCGCATCATCCCATGTCATTGCAACTATTATAGTTTATATTAAAGAATAAAATATTGCAAGGGTTTTTAAAGTTTTACCTGAAGTTTTT
>CAYMVC010000175.1:0-2963 GCA_964393755.1 uncultured Eubacteriaceae bacterium
GATGATATATATTTCCACCTATAAATTCCCGAAGTATAGAGTTTTGTAAAATTGAGCTTTCATCATTAATCTCTATAAAATATTTTAAAAACTTCAATAATCTTTTAGCTTCACTAAAATATTGGCTATTCTCAGGTATTTCCCTTAATAGTGGTTCTGCATACTTCTTTAATACCCCTAATTCATAAAACAAGGCGGAATTAAACATAATATCTGCCTCTTCCTGGAAGGGGAATATGTTTTTCTCCTCTCCCCTCCTAACAGAAGCCCAGGTTTTCAATGTTTTTAGTGCATCATTGTTTCGATATTTATTATCTCTTACCATTCTCCTTATTAACCTGGTATCTGTTGTAGGAATCCTATTATGCTGGTCCACATTTAATTGGGTCAGGGCACTTATATAAATTTTATATTTATTTTCCTGGGGGATTTCTCTTGTTAATCTTTCATTTAGCCCATGGATTCCCTCAATAATTATCGGTTCATTCTTTGTTAGTTTAATGATGCGACCAATATATTCTCTTTTACCGGTAATAAAATTATACCTAGGAAGATGGACCTCTTCCCCCTGTATTAGACTAATTAGCTGGTCGTTAAACAACTCCACATCAATAGCATCAATACTCTCAAAATCGTAATCTCCATCTTCATCTAAAGGGGTTGAGTCCCGATCAATGAAATAATCATCTAAAGATATGGCTATTGGTTTTAATCCGTTAATTCTTAGGTGGGTAGACAGTCTATTTGCAAAAGTAGTTTTACCGGAAGAGGATGGTCCTGCAATCAATATAATTCTTTTGTTTTCAATATTTTCATATATTACATCTGCTATCTTCATGATTATCTTCTGCCACCCTTATTAGTTCATCTATCTTCTCTGCTTCAACACTTTCATTTAAAACAGCCACATTTTCTACTTCTAGTATTTCTGCCCATTGAGAATATTTCCTGAAAATAGAGAATAATTTTTCTTGTTCTTTAAATACCGGAATTTTATCTGGGCTTTCTATATTAGGAGCTAATAATATTAATCCTGGAAGGTAAAACTTTAAATCAAATTCTTTTAGCAAACCTGTACTAGGTGCCATAAAACCATAAAAGTAATTGTTGTAATCCTCCAGTCTATACATATTAATTAAATCTTCTTTCCGATACCTTAATAGATTTACCTTTCCATATTCCCTGTTGCCATTAAAGATCCCCATTGCTTCCTTTAATTTTACCCTGTGCTTTTGAAAGGGTAAATTTAACTCTATTATTTCCCTCATTCTATGCTTTATTTTTTCAACCTCATTCCTAGTAAGCGACTTTCCTCCATGTATTTCACAATATATACCCTTACCTAGGGAGTGTTCAACACTTAATTGCCTATTGGGAAATAAATCCCTGGTTGCCTTAATCAATACAAATATTAAACTCCGTTGATAAATCCTTATCCCATCTATTGAAGTTAGATCTAAAAAATCTACGTGAGCATCCATATCTAATCTATAAAGGAGTTCTTTTAAATCCATATTAACCTTGGCGGCAAATATCTGAGTTTTATATAGATGCTGTTTCTCTTTACTTAATTCCAATAGGCTTATACCTGAAGGGTATTTACCTTTTGTACCATCAGAAAATGTAATGACTATTTTATTTCTTTCTTTCATTTAATTACCTCCTATTAAATAATTTCCATGTGATTCTTCCAATTCATCCATTGCTATATTCACCAATTCATCACAGCGATTGTTATATTTATCATCGCTATGGCCTTTTACCTTTATAAATTCCACCTTATGTATTTGTGTTAGTTCATATAGTTCCTGCCATAGTTCCTTATTTTTTAATTCTCCACTTTTACCCCTTGTCCATCCCTTTTGCCTCCAGCTGGAAATCCAATCTTTTTGAAAGGCATTAACAACATAGGCAGAATCACTATGCAAATTAACCTTACAGGGTTCCTTCAACATTTTTAAGCCTTTAATAACAGCTAATAACTCCATCTGGTTATTAGTTGTATCTTTAAAACCCTCCTTGTATTCCTTAATATAATTCATTTTAGGATAAATTAATACTATTCCAATACCACCAAAGTTTTTTTCTGCCCCATTATCCCGGCAACCTCCATCAGTGTATATTATAATTTCTTTCAAATTAATTTCTCCCTTCTATTTCTTTTAAAGACTAAATACCTATTTAGGGTATCTAGATAATGAATAAACACCCCTTTATTATTTGAAATTTTAAATTCTGGATTACATTCCTTATAGGAAATTGATTTTCTACCACCCTTTTTAGCCCTATCCCAAAAAAACTTCAGGTCTTCAAAAGGAATGAAAAAATATTCATCTATTGATTGAAAATATGCTATTACAAATGCTATTCCATCCTGTTTAGTGAAATTGTCCATAAATTCAATTTGATGAGGATGAATATTAGAAATGGGAAGACTCTTACGGCTTGTTTCCTTAGCATCAAAACATACAGGAATACCCTGAACATTACCCATATAATCTACAGTACTTTTTTGTTCAAAATATGCTAGTTTAATTACGCCTTTAACCTTATCAAACTCAACTGGTTTTATAGAGGTGGGAATTTTTTGTATAATTGCTAGATTATTTTTTAAATAATTGTCATTTGTTATATTTATAATTTCTTCTAAGGTGCTACCCCTTAGTCCCCTGCTATTCCAATATGCCATTAATCTTCCCCCAAACCTAGATCTTCTAAAATATTTTGTAAATCATTTGGTGTATTTGCCCTAAAACTTTTGCCTTCTAAGTATTTTAATAAGGGTGGACATTTATCAAAATGTACTAGGTAGCCATGTAAAAACTGGGAACTTAATTTATATTTGCTTAGAAAAATATTATTAATTCTTTTATCGCCATATTTAAAATCTCCAATTAAAGGATTCCCTACGCTGGCAAGATGAACTCTTATTTGATGGGAACGACCAGTTATCAAATCAATAT
>CAYMVC010000176.1:0-267 GCA_964393755.1 uncultured Eubacteriaceae bacterium
TTTTCTAGGGCACAACTAATAATAAATTTTAAGACAATCTTGTGTTTAAGAAAATTCAAATATATAATCTATTATATTTCTTATTTAGAAAAGGGAGGAATTAAAGTGGAAAATGTAGTATTGTCAGCAGAAGAAAGAACAGGAAAGATTAAACCAAATGTACTTAGAAGTTCTGGCTTAACCCCCGGAGTAGTGTATCATGAAGGAAGTAGTGTATCTATCAAGGTTTCTACAAAAGAACTAACTAATATAATTAAAAAGGAAGGT
>CAYMVC010000176.1:277-2930 GCA_964393755.1 uncultured Eubacteriaceae bacterium
TTATGAAGGTAAGGAAAATCAAGTCTTTATAAAAGAATTACAAAGAGATCCTGTCACCCAAGAACTTTTACATGTTGATTTACAGCCCATAGCAATGAATGAAACAATGAAGGTAAGTGTTCCAATTATTATAGAAGGACAACATGAGGTTGAAAGTAGGGGAGGAATAATTCAAAGACAACTAAGGGAAATTGAAATAGAAGCATTTCCCCGTGATATTCCAAAGTCAATTGAAGTAGATATATCAAGTTTAAATGTTGGAGAAAATATCTTGGTAGGGGACATCAATGTGGCTGATGAAATTAGTGTTTTATCCAATCCAGATGAAGTTATTCTAATAATATCTGAACCTTCGTTAGAAGTAGAAGAAGTAGAAGATGAAGAAGAGGGAGTAGATCTTGTAGAAGAAGTAGAACAAGATGAGGAATAATATTAAAAACAACAAAATATATTGATTAATAAATAACAATAAAAATAAAAGTCAAGTGATAGATTTGACTTTTATTTTTATTAAAGAATCATAATGTTGTTGACCAACCGGGTTTTATTAGTGTATAATGAAAAAACCTGCAGGAAACAAATAAAAAAAATCAATTTTTTAATAACAAAAACTTATACTAAGCAGGATTCTTATTTTTTATGTAGAATATAATTTAGTAGAGTTAAAAATTTAAAAGGGGGAAAGTGAAATGAAAAAGTTTAGACTTATTGCATTGCTTTTGATATTTGCTTTAATAACTACAATGGCAATGGGTTGTAGTGGAGAAACATCAAAAGAAGGTGAAGGAGAGAAAGAAGGAGAGGGCGAAGGCGAAGTTAAGGAAGATGTATTTATATCTATAGCCACTGGCGGGACTGCTGGAGCATATTACCCAATAGGTGGAGCAATGGCATCAGTAATTGAAAATACCCTTGGCTATGTAAAAGCCCAAGCAGAATCAACTGGTGCTTCAGTGGAAAATGCTAACCTTATTCAAGATTCAGAATCAGATTTAGCCCTATTACAAAATGATACAGCTTATTATGCTGCCACTGCTACTGTTTTAGAAGCCTTTAAAACTGAATATGATAATCTTCTAGGAATGGCAGTATTGTATCCAGAAACTATTCAAATAGTTGCTACTGCATCTTCAGGAATAAAAACAGTAGAAGATTTAGTAGGTAAAAAGGTAGCTGTTGGTGCCCCAGGTTCAGGAACAGAAGCTAATGCCAATCAAATACTTGCTGCCTATGACCTAAGCTATGATGATTTAGGAAAAGCAGACTATCTATCCTTTGCAGAAGCTGGAGAACAATTACAAAATGGTCAAATAGATGCAGCCTTTGTTACTGCTGCACTACCAAATGCTGCAATCCTAGACGTAGCCCAAGTTAGTGACATTGTAATTGTTGAAATAGAATCTGAATATGTAAAAAAATTAGCTGAAGAATATCCATTCTATGTGGAAATAACTATACCAGCTGGCACCTATAAGGGACAAGAAGAAGATGTAGCATCTACTGCAGTTATGGCTATGTTAGCTGTTAGAGGAGATTTAGAAGAAGATGTGGTTTATGATATTACTAAGGCTATTTTTGAGGGCCTAGATACAATTGCTAGTTCCCATGCTATGGCAAAACAAATCACATTAGAGAAGGCACTAGAGGGTATGCCATTAGAAATGCACCCTGGTGCAAAGAAATATTTTAATGAAAAGGGTATAAAATAACATTTAAAAGTTTCCATATTTGAAAGAGAGGTGGCGGGTATTGGATTTATCCAATACCCGACTACTTATGAGAAAAGTTCTTATATTTGCAATTATTATAATAGTAGTAATTTCTTTTATTCCAATTCAAAGATTATATTTAATAGAAAATAAAAGTGGAAAAACAATAAAAAGTTTTCCGGTAAAAAATGGGGAAGAATTCACAGTATATTTTATCCATTCGGTAGAAAAAACACCCTGGTATGAAATTTATTATATTAAAAACGATAATGAAATTTATTTAAAGGAAACTAGATTTTATTCATATGGAGCAGGATTACCTTCTACTACAAATTTTGGCTTCTCCTTTGATAATGGGAGTATGAAAATTGAAAATTATAACATGAAAATGGAAAATCTAATATACAAAATTGGTGCTGTTATAGCTGACCATGTAATAATAATAAGGGGAGAAAAGTATCACTTAAATGAAATAACAAAACCTTCTACCTCTGTACTTTTTCAAGTTGACAAAATATCATTATTCAAATTCTTAATAAGGGAGGTTGCAAGAATTGTTTAAGGAAAAAGATAAAACATCAAAAAAAGAAGTTATGGAAAAAGATAAAACAATTAGCAACGACACAGCGGGGAATTCAATTTCTGATAATACTCAGGATGTAGATGAATTATTAAAAAAATATGATAAAGAAGAAGGTAACAAAAGAAAATTAACGGGGAAAACGGCACTTATTCTATCTTTAATTGCAATAACAATGTCTATCTTCCATTTATATACAGCATACTTTGGTACCCTTTTGGCAGTAAAGCAAAGATCCCTTCATTTAGTATTTGTTTTAGCTATGGGATTTATGATTTTCCCATTTAACTCCAAATCTAAAAAAGACAAGGTACCTTTTTATGACTATATTTTAGTAGCATTAGGAGTTATAGTTTTTGGTTAC
>CAYMVC010000177.1:0-2893 GCA_964393755.1 uncultured Eubacteriaceae bacterium
TTTTCAATAGTATCTCTAATAACAGTAAGAGTTCTCAGACCCAGAAAATCCATCTTTAAAAGACCTAATTCTTCAAGTATTCCCATGGGGAATTGGGTAGTAATACAATCATTGTGCATATACAGGGGTACATGGTCCACCACCGGTTTATTGGATATAACCACACCTGCAGCATGGGTGGAAGCATGTCTAGGTAAACCCTCAACAGATTTTGCTATCTCTATTAGGAAATTTACCTCATCTTCTTCCTTATAAGTCTTCTCCAATTCACTATTTACCGCCAGTGCCTTTTCTATTGTCATTCCTATTTCCATAGGTATTTGTTTTGCTATAAAATCTACCTTTCCATAGGGTATATTAAGTGCCCTACCCACATCCCGGATTGCTGCCCTAGCTGCCATGGTACCAAAGGTGATTATTTGTGCAACCCGATCTTCACCGTATTTTTCAATTACATAGTCTATAACCTCTCCCCGCCGTTCATAACAAAAATCTATATCAATATCTGGCATACTTATTCGCTCTGGATTTAAAAACCTTTCAAAGATTAAATTGTATTTTAGGGGATCTATTGTTGTAATATCTAGAGCATAAGATACAAGACTTCCTGCCGCACTACCCCTGCCTGGTCCCACCATTATTTTATTGTCCTTGGCAAATTTAATAAAATCCCATACTATAAGAAAATAGTCATCATATCCCATTTGGTTTATTATAGATAATTCGTGGTTTAGTCTTTGAATAATGGAGTCTTCTATGGCCGGATATTTATTTTTTAAGCCTTCCATACATAATTTCTTTAGGAAGTCTTTAGTGTTTTCTTGGCTAGGAAGATCGTATTTTGGTAGGTGGGTCTTATTAAATTCAATATCTATATTACATTCTCGGGCTATTTTTTGAGTGTTTTCTAAAGCTTCAGGTATATAGGCAAATAGTTGTTCCATTTCCCCAGGAGATTTTAAGTAAAATTCTTCCCCGGGAAATTTCATCCTATCCTCTTCTTCCACATTTGTTCCTGTTTGAATACATAATAAAATATCATGGGCTGTGGCATCCTCTTTTTTAATATAGTGAACATCATTAGTTGCCACTAAGGGAACCCTCATTTCCTTGGCTATAGAAATTAATTGATTATTCAGCTCTATCTGTTCTGCCAATCCGTGGTTTTGTAATTCTAGATAAAAGTTTTCTTTACCAAATATATTTTGATATCTAATAATAAGTTCCCTAGCTAACTTTTCATTATTATTTAATATTGCCTGGGGTATTTCGCCAGCTATACAAGCACTCAGACAAATAATACCTTCACTATATTGACCTAAAATATTTGTATCTACCCGAGGTTTATAATAAAATCCCTGGGTATATCCCTGGGACACTATTTTCTTTAAATTATCATAACCTTTTTGATTCTTAGCCAATAAAACAAGATGACTTTGGTTCTGGTCCAGTCCTGGTTCTTTATCCTCTAATCTTCGGCTTGCTATATATACTTCACAACCTAAAATAGGTTTAATTCCCTGAGCTTTTGCTTCCTTATAAAAATCAATAATTCCAAACATAGCTCCATGATCTGTAATAGCTATACTATCCATATTTAATTCTTTGGTTCTCTTTATTAGGTTTTTTATTCTGCTGGAACCATCCAGAAGGCTATATTCTGTATGAACATGCAAGTGTGTAAAATTACCCATGGAATCTCCTCCCTTATAATTAAAAAGGATATTTAAAAAGCTTGTCCCCTTTTTATCTTTAGGTCTTCTGCTATCTTATCTATCTTACGCAGTCTATGATTTATGCCGGATTTGCCTATTGGGGGAATTAACATTTTCCCCATTTCCTTTAAGCTGGCATCCTGATAGTTTAGTCTTAGTTCTGCAACCTCCCTTAAATTTGGAGGTAATTTAGATAAGCCTATATTTTCCTTTATATATTTTATATTTTCTATTTGTCTTAATGCGGCATTCACTGTTTTGCTAAGGTTTGCAGTTTCACAGTTTACAATCCGGTTAACATTATTTCTCATATCCTTAAAAATTCTTATATTTTCCAATTCAAATAGGGCATTATGGGCCTGTATAATATTGAGGATAGTTACTATTTGTTCCCCTTCCTTTAGATAAACTACAAAATTGTTTTTCCTTTGAACTATTTTTGCGGAGAGATCAAAACTATTTATTAATTCACAAAGATCCCTAGAATACTCTTGGCTGAAGGTAACAAATTCTAAATGGTAAGTTTTTTCCGGGTCTGATATGGAGCCACTCCCAAGGAAAGCCCCCCTTAAATATGCCCTTTTCCAGTTTTCTTTTTCTATAAGCCTTTTCGGTATTCGATAACTTATTTCCTTAGAATTATCCCTCTGATTCTCCCTTATAATGCCGGTCCTTAAAAGTATATCTTCTGCCCCTAGGGTGGAAGAAACTACAATGGAATATATATTATTCTTTTTTAATTGGGAGTTTTTCCTTACAGATAATTCTGTCTGGGTACCAAACTTTATTTTTAGTAGGCTAAAAACCCTTCGAGCTATAGCTGGATTTTCTGTTGTAATTTTAAAGCCTATATTTGACTTCCCACTAAAGAATATGGAACCACCCATGTGAATAAGCGCCGATAATTCTGCCAGGGCGGAAATATTATTCTCTATGGGGATTCTAGAAATTTCATTTTTAGTTCTAGTTGAAAATGTCATTTTTATCACCACTCTTGTAGCTTTTATTATATTGTATCCTATCTTTACATTAAATCAAATCCCATTAAAAATAAATATTATGTTAAAAATATATTAAAAGCCTTGACTATTTATCAAATAGGTGGTAAATTCTATATTAATATCTTGAATTTTACACCAAAAACACAAAAAAACAGCCTATAACCATTGCATAGCAGC
>CAYMVC010000178.1:0-2875 GCA_964393755.1 uncultured Eubacteriaceae bacterium
TTAGGGTTGCTCTTGCTGTAACAAAAAATAGTGCCAATGGTGCTGATGCTGTCCAAGAAACATTTATCCGAGTGTATAGAAGCATTTCTAAGTTTGACACTAGTAGGGACTTTAAACCATGGTTTTACAAGATTTTAATAAATGAATGCAGGAGAATAATGTATTTTTCCACAGATGCCCTAACAATTGATGAGAAAATAGAAAATGATAGGCAGCTTTCAAAAGAGGATTTTTATGGGTTTCAGGAATATGAAAGCCTGTATGAGGCTATCCAAAACCTAGATGAAATAAACAGGCTACCTATTATACTGAAGTATTTGCAAGATTTTAGTGAAAAGGAAATAAGCCAAGTCCTAGACTTAAATATTAACACCGTAAAATCTCGTCTATATAAGGGAAGGCAAAAATTGAGAAATATTATAAATGATGGGGAGGGGACAGTTAATGACTAAAAACTTTGACGATGAAATAAAAAGGGCACTTATGGAAGGTACTGATTCAGCACCAGGACTAAAAGAAGGTGTTTGGAAAGGGATAGAAAATGAATTAAATAATGAAAAAGGGGTGATAAGATTGACTGGAAAAAGAAAATATAATAGACCCTCCTTGCTGAGGTTTGGTGCCATTGCAGCAGTATTTGTCTTGATGCTTCTAACCACAACCCAATATGGACAGGCAGCTATAAATAAAATAAAGATATTGCTGGATCCACAAAAGAAGATCATTGAGCAAATCGAAGGTGATCAGGAGGAAAAGGAATATGTTTTAAAGGAAGGTCAAATGGGATATGTGATCTATATAGACCAAACCATGTATACTAAGGAAGCCTTAAAGGATAAGGATAGAATAGTGCCTATCAATAAGGCAGAAGACTTACCGGAAATGTTTATTGAAGTCAGTCAGGTAGAAAATAGGTCACCCTCAGTTTTGGCTGGTGAGATGGAATCCAAACTAAAAGATGAATTTAAGGAATTTAAAAATTATGGGAAAATAGATGATCCTTTAAAAGCCATTCACCTATTTGGAGCCACCGGAAGAAAATTTGACGACCTATATGTTAATTACTATTTAGTAGATAATACTAAGGGTGGAAGCTTTATAATAAAGACCCAGTATATAGTGGAAGCAGCAGAAGGTCATGGGGCAAGATTTTACCATATGTTAAGGGAATTTAAGGTTTTAGATCCGGAAGATATAAAAGAAATAGAATAAATCTTATAAGCATTGAAAACATAAGATTCCTCATAGGTATGCTATAGGGTTCAAAGGTGGGGGTAAAACCCCACTATTTTTTTTTTGTAAATCTTTCCCTTAAATAAGTATTTAAGGTAATCTTAACCAAATGTATTTTACCAATTGAAAAGGTAAACCATAAATGTTAAACTAATAATCGTGTTAAAAATCCACTAAAAAATTAGGGAATCTGTATAGGTTTATTTAGAAGTTTATTTTAAAAATAGAGGTGATTTTGTGTCAAACAAAAGTAATGGCGAAAACTTTAAGCCATTTATATCTGCAAATAGGGTGTTACCGGAGTTTACCATAACATCTATTATAATAGGAGTAATATTATCTGTCGTATTTGGTGCGGCAAATGCTTACCTAGGTTTAAAGGTAGGAATGACAATTTCTGCATCCATTCCTGCTGCTGTAATATCTATGGGTATTATAAGGGTTATTCTTAGGAAGGATTCTATTCTAGAAAATAATATGGTTCAAACCATTGGGTCAGCAGGAGAATCCTTGGCAGCGGGTGCTATATTTACCTTACCTGCCCTATATGTATGGTCAAGTGAGTGGGGTATAGGGACTCCAAGTTTTATTACCATAACAAGTATAGCTCTTTGCGGAGGGCTACTTGGTGTATTGTTTATGATTCCCCTTAGAAAGGCATTAATAGTGGATGAACACACCACCCTTCCCTTTCCAGAGGGTACAGCCTGTGCTGAAGTTCTCCTGGCAGGAGAAGAAGGTGGACAAAAGGCAAAGACCACCTTTGCAGGCTTGGGATTAGGTGGATTATTTAAATTTATTACAGATGGCTTTGGTCTCTTCCCAGGTTCAGTGGAAACCACTTTGCCTATATCAGGTTATAGTCAAGCAGCTATTGGTGGAGATGCTGCACCGGCCTTATTGGGTGTAGGTTTTATTATAGGACCAAAAATTTCTTCCTATATGTTAGCAGGGGCTATCTTGGGATGGCTGGGCATCATCCCTTTAATTGCTACTATAGGGAGTTTCGGGGAAGTTATAATGTATCCTGCCATTGATCCAATCTCCACATTAAATTATATGGCAATTTGGGATTCTTATTTAAGATATATTGGGGCTGGAGCAGTGGCCTTCGGTGGAATATTTAGCCTAGTAAAATCCCTACCATTAATAGTTAAAACCTTTAGGGATGCAATAAAAGGTTATTCCAAGGCTGGAGACAATAGCAATATTAGGACTAATAAGGATATTTCCATGAAGGTAGTTTTAATAGGAACACTAGCAATTATTCTAGCTATGATGATGCTGCCCACAATCCCAGTAGGTTTAGGTGGGGCCTTCCTAATTGCAATATTTGGCTTTTTATTTGCCACTGTATCTTCCAGGATAGTTGGACTGGTAGGAAGTTCTTCTAACCCTGTATCAGGCATGACCATTGCCACCCTTTTGGTGACTGCTATAATTTTCAAAGCCAGTGGTAATGATGGACAAACAGGTATGATTGCTACCCTGTCAATTGGTGCAATAGTATGTATAATTTCTGCTATGGCTGGGGATACCTCCCAGGACTTAAAAACAGGATTTTTGGTTGGTGCCACACCTAAACTTCAGCAATATGGGGAAATAATAGGAGCTATTGCAGCTGCCTTGGCTATATCAGGAG
>CAYMVC010000179.1:0-2838 GCA_964393755.1 uncultured Eubacteriaceae bacterium
TTATACATCCCATGGCTTTGCATAAAATTAAATATTTGCTCCCCATGTTCCTGCTCTTCTTTCTGTATATGGTTTAATACCTGTCTTATATTGGTATCCCTAAATTCAAAGATTGTGGTGTCATAATTACCTGATACATGTTTTTCTGTAGATAAAAGGTCATTACATAAATAGGCATCATTTTCATCTGGGCTACCTCCCCCAGCATTATTACCTATATTACTTTGCTGTCCCTGGTTGGATTGCTGCTGACTTTGATTAGATTGTTGTTGACCTTGTTGACTATTTACATTAGGCATCTGGCCATTGAGAAGGGAATTGATAGTATTTAAATGCTCCACTTCTTTTTGTCCAATATCCTTACACAATTGTTTTAATTGGGAATTTTGAGTTTGATTAGCATAATCATTATACTTCTTAACACAAATTTCCTCCTGTTTTTTCTGGTCTTCTAATAGCATTCTTTCCTTTTGGGTTAAATTAACCATATTTACGCCTCCATTTGTAATAGTAATGCCAATAGTATTAGTTAAAAATAATTATTCATACCTCCTATTCAATAATAAAGAACTGATATAGGGAATTATTTTCTTTTTTATGGAGAAAATATATTTTGATGTTGGAAATGAACCTATAAAGATTGAAATAAATGGATTGAATTAAGGTCTTTTTTAGAAGGAGGATTAAGATGGGAAAAAAACAAAAACCTACAAAGGCCCAACAGGACTACCAAAACTTTGCTAAGACAAAGGAACCAAAACGACCTGTAGTGAAAAATTGTATTTGGGCATTTTTTATAGGTGGATTAATTTGTGCCTTAGGGCAAGTGATAATGATGATTTTTATAAAGTATTTCAACTTTAATGAAAAGACTGCCGCCAGTCCCACTGTTGCGGTATTAATAATAATTTCTTCTTTATTGACCAGCTTGGGAATATATGACCATATAGCTCAATATGCTGGTGCGGGAACCCTTGTACCCATAACAGGATTTGCAAATAGTATGACCTCTGCAGCCTTAGAACATAGAAGCGAAGGCTATGTTTTAGGGGTAGGAGGAAATATGTTTAAGTTATCCGGTTCGGTAATTACTTTTGGTGTATTCTCAGCCTTTGTTGTTGCCATAATAAAAATAATATTAATGAAGCTGGGGGTTGTATAATGCTAAAAGGGAAACAGACTTGGATATATGAATCTAAACCAGTTATTTTAGCTTCCGCAGCAGTGGGTGGACCCTTTGAAGCAGAGGGATCCCTTGCCGAAGATTTTGATATTTTGAATAAGGATATATGGCTAGGTCAAGATAGTTTTGAAAAGGCAGAAAAAGTCTTGTTAGAACAGGCATATAATAAGGTTATAGAAAAAGCTGGGCTGACTCAAGATGATATTGAGTTTTTTATAAGTGGGGATTTACTAAATCAAATCACCCCTAGTTCTTTTGCAGCCAGGACCGTAGGTGTCCCCTACTTTGGTATTTATGGAGCCTGTTCCTCTTCAATGGAGGGATTGGCTTTAGCAAGCCTGATAGTTAATAATAAGGCTGCTAACTATGTAATAGCCGGGGCCTCCAGCCACAATACCACTGTAGAAAAGCAATTTCGCTATCCTTCTGAATATGGTGGGCAGAAACCTCCCACAGCACAGTGGACTGTCACTGGTGCTGGTACAGCCCTACTAGGGCAAACAGGAGTAGGTCCTAGGGTAACTTCTGCTACCATTGGAAAAATTGTAGATTCGGGACTATCTGATCCATTTAATTTAGGGGGGGCAATGGCTCCTGCAGCAGTAGATACTATATTAGCTCATTTCAAGGAAAGAGCCATAGAACCTTCTTATTATGATTTAATTGTTACAGGGGACTTAGGGAATATTGGGCATCCTATTACCCTTGAGTTATTACAAAAAGAGGGACTAAATATAAGTGAAAATATATTTAAGGATTGTGGTCTTCTAATATATAGCAAGGATCAAAAGGTTTTTGCCGGTGCAAGTGGATGTGCATCCTCGGCTACAGTGGTATATGGTCACCTACTCAATAGAATGAACAAAGGGGAAATAAAAAAGATATTGGTGGTGGCAACAGGAGCACTCTTATCACCTTTATCCTATCAACAAAAAGAATCTATACCCTGTATAGCCCATGGGGTGTCTATAGAAATGTAAGGGAGGAGAATTAGTATGGAAAAATTATTTTATGCCTTTGTAATTGGTGGAGCAATATGTGTTATAGGACAACTTATGTTAGATGTATTTAAACTAACTCCTGCCCACACAACAGTTATTTTGGTGGTAAGTGGGGCTATTCTAGGCGGACTTGGCTGGTATGACTCCTTAATCAAATTTGCCGGGGCAGGGGCAAGTGTTCCCATAAGTAGTTTTGGTAATTCACTCTTAAAGGGTGCCATGAAAGAATATCAGGGGGGTGGACTTGTAGGAGTTTTGACTGGGATTTTTGATATTACAAGTGCAGGGGTATCAGCAGCTATAATATTTGCCTTTATGGCATCCTTATTTTTCAGACCTAAGGGTTAAAAAATAAATTTCTTATATAAAAGAATTCATATAAAAAATTGTTTTGGCATAAAGTTATGGTATAATTAGCCATAAAGATTGAGAGGGAGATTGGTATGAAAAAAAATCCTATTGTAACTATAGAAATGGAAAACGGTGGCATAATTAAGGTAGAACTCTATCCTGAAGTGGCACCCAATACAGTAAATAATTTTATTAGCCTAATTAAGAAAAACTTTTATGACGGAGTTACATTTCACCGTGTCATTGCTGGATTTATGATTCAAGGTGGTGATCCGAAGGGAACAGGAACAGGTGGACCAGGAT
>CAYMVC010000180.1:0-1186 GCA_964393755.1 uncultured Eubacteriaceae bacterium
GCAAGGGGATAATGAACCTTAAAATATGCAATTCTAAATGCCATCATAACATACGCTGCTGCATGTGCCTTAGGAAACATATATTTAATCTTATTACAAGAATCAATATACCAGGAGGCTACCTTGTTTGCTTCCATTTCCTTTATGTTTTCTATAGTAAGACCCTTACCTTTTCTTACATCCTCCATAATCCTAAAGGCACTTTTGGGATTTAAACCCTTGTATATTAAATAGACCATAATATCATCCCTAGTTGATATTACCTCTTTTATCGTACAGGTATTGTTTCTAATCAATTGCTGGGCATTATTTATCCATACATCCGTTCCGTGGGATAAGCCTGATATTCTTACCAGGTCTGCAAAAGCTGTAGGCTTGGTATCCTCTAGCATTTGTCGAACAAAGCGGGTACCAAATTCCGGTATTCCAAATGTCCCCACTGGACATCCTATATCCTTTGGCTTTAGATTTAATACTTCTGTAGACTTAAATATCTTCATTGTATTTTCATCATCCAAAGGTATTTTTCTTGCATCTACCCCTGTTAGGTCTTCCAACATTCGAATTGCAGTTGGATCATCATGACCTAATATATCCAGCTTTAGTAATCTACCATTTAAGGATTGGTAATCAAAATGGGTGGTGATTATATCACTGGTGGTATCATCTGCCGGCCTTTGAATGGGAGAAAAGTCGTAGATATCTTTATCCTTAGGAACAACTATTATTCCCCCTGGATGTTGACCTGTTGTTCTTTTAACACCGGTACAACCCTTAACTAACCGACTGATTTCAGCATTATGGAGGGTTAGGTTATTTTCATCTATATAATTTTTTACAAAACCAAAAGCTGTTTTTTCTGCAATTGTGCCTATGGTTCCTGCCTTATATACCTGACCCCTACCAAATAGTTCTTCTGTGTATTTATGGGCTATTCCCTGATATTCTCCGGAAAAGTTTAAATCAATATCTGGTTCCTTATCTCCTTCGAAACCTAGAAAAACCTCGAAGGGTATGTTGAATCCATCCTTCCTATATCTGGTCCCACAATTAGGACAGTCCTTATCCGGCAAATCCGGTCCCACTCCCGCAATACTTATATCAAAAAACTCTGATTTTTTACATTTAGGACAAACAATATTATGATCTTCTAAGAGATGCAGTTTTTACCCTGCTTCCTTCAATA
>CAYMVC010000180.1:1196-2827 GCA_964393755.1 uncultured Eubacteriaceae bacterium
GGGGGGGTAGGGGGTTTACTTCTGTAATGTCTGTAAAAGTTGCAACTAAGGAAGAACCTACTGAACCCCGTGATCCAACTAAATAACCATCTTTTAGTGACTTATCCACTAATTTATGGGCTATTAGATAAAGTACAGCATAGCCATTGTTTATTATTGAATTTAATTCCTTATCTAACCTTTTCTCTATAATTTCTGGTAATTCTTTACCGTAAACCTCCTTTGCCTTCTTCATGGTCATTTCCAGTATGTCTTCTTCTGCTCCATCTATTTTTGGGGGGAAGGTCCCATTGGGTATAGGTAATATATTTTCTGTTTGGTCAGCTATATAATTTGTATTTGTAATTACCACTTCTTTTGCTTTTTCTTCCCCTAAATATGCAAATTCCTCTAACATTTCTTCTGTAGTCCTAAAATAAAGGGGTCCCTGCCTATCTGCATCCTGGTAGCCTTGTCCAAACATCAAAATTCTTCTAAAGATTGCATCTTGGGCATTTAGAAAGTGAACATCTCCTGTTGCCACCACTGGTTTATTATACTCTTGTCCCAATGAAACAATTCTTTTATTTATATCCTTAAGTTGTTCCATGTCTTCTAAAATATCTTTATCAAGTAAAAAACTATTATTGCCTAAGGGTTGAATCTCTAAGTAATCGTAGAGGGATAAAATCTTTTCCAATTCCTTTTGCCCTCCACCTCTTATAATACCTTGATAGAGCTCTCCTGCCTCACAAGCGGTTCCTATTAACAAACCTTCTTTATACCTTTTCAGTAAACTCTTAGGTATCCGGGGTTTTTTATAAAAGTATTCAAGATGGGATTTGGAAATAATCTGGTATAGATTTTTTAAACCTATTAAATTCTTGACTATTATTATTGCATGATAAGAATCCATTTTCTTAATAGATTCTTTGTTCCGGAATACATGGTTTAGGTCTTCTAATTCTAGTGCTCCCAAAGTTTTTCCAATTGATATTAACCTTAAAAAGGCTTCTGCTGTTGCATAGGCATCATCTAGTGCCCTATGATGGTTTTCAAGATTAATGCCAAAGTGCTTAACAATATTATTCAGCCTATGTCTTTTTAGATTTGGAAGGGCCAACCTTGACAAGGCCAAGGTGTCTAATATTGGATTCTTAATTTTTATATTCACCTTTTTCCCTGCACTCTTTAAAAATCCAGTATCAAACTTTGCATTATGGGCCACTAGGACGCTGTTTCCACAAAAATCAAGGAACTTTCCTAATACTTCCCCAATATTAGGAGCATCCTTAACCATTTCATCAGTGATGCCAGTTAAATTTGAAATCCTATAGGGTATGGAGAATCCAGGGTTTATAAAGCTTCTATATTGGCTGGTGATTAATCCCTTTTCAACTTTCACTGCACCTATTTCTATTATTTCATCTTTTAATGGAGATAAACCTGTTGTTTCTATATCAAATATAACAAAGCTTTGATCTAAGTCGCCTCCATAATCCCCCCAAATAACGGCTCCTATATCATCTACCAGGTATCCTTCCACACCATATATTATTTTAATATTATTATCCTTTCCTGCCTTCATAGCTTCCGGAAAGGCTTGTAAAACTCCATGGTCAGTAATAGCAATAGCCTTATGTCCCCAATGT
>CAYMVC010000181.1:0-2812 GCA_964393755.1 uncultured Eubacteriaceae bacterium
AATATGCTGGGAAAGCTATATGCCCCTTGCCAGAGTTGCACTATATGAAAAGGGTATTACCATATATCTTGCTCCAAATACAAATGATAATGAGGAATGGCAGGCTACTATACGTCATATAGCCATAGAGGGCCATTGTTATTTCATAAATGCCAATATGTATTTTACAAAGGATATGTATCCTGACAACCTACATTGTCCAGAGGAAATAGCAAGGCTAAAAGATGTTGTTTGTCGGGGAGGCAGTTGTATTATTGATCCCTACGGCCACTATTTGACAGATCCTGTATGGGATAAGGAGGAAATAATCTACGCTGAATTAGATATGGATAAGGTCCCGGCCAGTCGTATGGAGTTTGATGTTTGTGGACACTATGCCCGGCCAGATGTATTGGAATTAAAGATAAAAGAATAATTTTCACCTTTAGCTTGATTGTATATAAGCTTTTATATACAATATAATCATTGAAGGGGAGTAGCTAAAATTAGTTAGTCGTCAACACGGTATAACCCGGTTAACTAGCCTATCCAGGTAGCAAGACCTTTGTTTATGTTTTATTATCCATAAACAAAGGTCTTTTTATGTTTTATTATCCAGAAAATAGATATACTATACATTAGAGAAAGAGGGGATTTTATGGATTGGTATAGAAAAAGCATAGAAGAAGTTCTCAAAGAATTAAAAGTGGATTCTGAAATAGGATTAGATGAAAATGAAGTGGAAGGAAGACTAAATGAGTATGGTCCAAATCAACTAATGGAAGAGACAGGTACTACATTTCTATCTAAGCTAATCAGCCAGTTTTCAGACTTTTTAGTCCTTATATTAATCGGGGCAGCAATTGTTTCAATAGCAGTAGGAGAGTCAAAGGATGCAATTGTTATAATGGCAATAGTTATTGCAAATGGATTTCTAGGTGTCTACCAGGAAGGAAAGGCAGAAAAGGCCCTAGATGCATTAAAGAAAATGGCCTCCCCTCACGCTAAGGTAATAAGGGATGGTAAAACTATAGTAATACCTGCCTCTACATTGATTCCCGGTGATATTGTCCTATTAGATGCTGGTGATATAATTCCAGGAGATTTACGGCTTATAGAAAGTTCAAATCTTAAGATTGAAGAAGCCTCCCTAACAGGTGAATCCGTACCAGTTGAAAAAAGAGCAAATGAAAACTATGAAGAAGAAGTTTCCTTAGGTGATAGGCACAATATGGCATATACAAGTACTATTGTTACCTATGGCAGGGGTAAGGGAGTGGTAGTGGCTACAGGTCATGACAGTGAAATAGGGAAAATTGCTACCATGATACAAAGTTTTGAAAGGGAAGCCACACCACTGCAAAGAAAGCTAAACCAATTAGGCAAGGTCCTAGGTATTACAACCATTATTATTTGTATAATGGTATTTGGAATAGGTTTACTACAAGGTAGAGAAGCACTGGAGATGATGATGGTAGCTATAAGTTTAGCAGTTGCAGCCATTCCCGAGGGACTGCCTGCCATTGTAACTATAGTACTAGCAATAGGTATGAATAGAATGGTAAAGCGCCATGCCATAGTAAAAAAACTTCTTGCTGTTGAAACCTTAGGTTGTACCACAGTAATATGTTCCGATAAGACCGGTACCTTAACACAAAATGAAATGACAGTTATAAAAGCATATGCTGATGATAAAATACTTGATATTACCGGTACCGGATATGAACCCCGAGGCGAATTTAATATAGGAGAAGAGGAAGTCCCAATAGATTCATTCGATAGTTTAAAAACCTTATTATCCATAGGGATTTTAGCCAATGATTCAAAGCTAGATAAGGTTGATGAATTATATAAGATTATAGGGGATCCTACTGAAGGTGCCTTAGTTACCTTGGCTGGCAAAGCCAATATAAGAAGGGAAGATATAAACAAATCTTTCCCCAGGGTAGAGGAAATACCCTTTGATTCTGATAGAAAGATGATGACCACATTTCATAAAGACTTTATACCAGAGAAAATTGTATCCTTTACTAAAGGGGCACCGGATATTATCATAAGTAAATGCAATTTTATAAAGGAAGGGGATAAGGTCTTACCATTTACTGAGGACCTAAGGGAAAAGGTTCTTCAAGTGAATAGTAAATTTGCCAAGGAAGCCCTAAGGGTATTGGCATTTGCCTATAAGGAATATGATAATATTCCTAATGAAATAACTTCAGATAATATAGAATCAAATATGGTCTTTGTTGGTCTTGTTGGAATGATAGATCCACCAAGACCGGAGGCAAAAGAAGCTATTAGGCTTTGTAAGCAAGCAGGTATAAATACAATAATGATAACCGGTGATTATAAAGAGACTGCCTTTGCAATTGCAAAAGATTTAGGCATGGCAGAAACCGAAGACCAAGCAATGATGGGTGGAGAATTAAATAATATATCAGATGAAGACCTAAGGGAAGTAGTAAAGAAGATAAAGGTTTTTGCCCGAGTCTCCCCTGAACATAAGGTAAGAATAGTATCTGCCTTAAAGGCAAATGGAGATATAGCCGCCATGACAGGGGATGGTGTAAATGATGCCTTAGCCCTAAAGAGATCAGATATAGGTGTTTCCATGGGTATTACCGGAACAGATGTTGCTAAAAACACAGCGGACTTAATACTAACAGATGATAACTTTGCAAGTATTGTTTCTGCAGTAGAAGAAGGTAGAATTATCTATGAAAACATTAAAAAGTTTGTATATTACCTATTATCCTGTAATATAGGAGAAATATTATTGGTATTTGTAAGTATACTTTTAAACTTGCCTGTACCATTAATTCCAATTCAATTG
>CAYMVC010000182.1:0-2808 GCA_964393755.1 uncultured Eubacteriaceae bacterium
TTTTCCACTTGAGCCCTTGCAGCAGCATCTACATCTGGGTCGTTATAGCCTAGTATATTAGGTCCATAGGCACACATATAGTCTATAAAACGATTACCATCTAAATCCCAAAAATATGCCCCCTCTGCCCTTTCCGAGAAAAAGGGATAAGCATCTACAGGTATAAAGCAGCCTGAAGCTGGTCCTAAATGTCCATATATCCCTGCAGGTATTACCTTTGTCGCCCTTTCAAAGTACTCACGACTTCTTGTATATTTATAGGTTTTCCCCTCCTTTACATTAAATATGCCGGCACCTGACCCAATAATTTATTCATATTATCTATCATTGGGATAAATCCCTTAATAACTAGTTTCCCATTTCCTATACAGGTATAGCTATCTACCTTTCCATTTAATAATCCATTTGCAGTTTCTAAACTATCAAAGGTCATTGTTGCCCTTACATGACCCTCTATTCCTTTAATTGCTTGGAGCCTTCCCTCTTTTGCAATTATGCTTATTGCAGGGCCCCCATTTAATACAGAAACTCCAACAATACCATTAGGAATTCTAGAGGCATTTAATCTTCCTAGCTCATCATTATTCCCTACCTCTGCCAAGGCAAAAAATGCAGTATAAGCAGTAAGTATAGTGTTAATTTTTGCATAATCTGGATTTTTTAATAGCAATTCTGTGGGTTTTAAATAATAGGTAAGTCTTTCTGTTAGCTTCATGAATTCATTTTTAAGAAAGCCTATCTTAGTCAGGCCCTTGAGGGGAATTGGATTTGCCTTTCCCTCAATCATTTGATTAAAATGTTCTGGTGATTTGAAATATAGATTTATGTCGTGAGAACCTTCTCCCCTCTTCATGGTACATTTTCCATCTTGAAAGGACAGTAATGCTTTAGGTATACCCTTTACTGAAAACTGAATAGAGATATTCTTACCCCTGATTAATGAATTTGCTTCACTATCTAGCAGGCATAAGTCCTCAATGTTCCTTAATACCGAATGAAGATTTATACTAGCCATAGTTCTTTCATCAGTCATATGGTTCACTCCTTTTCACTATATTTTATTTTGAATGAGCACTCACTCTATAACAATTATAGGCTAATTTCCCAGCAATTGTCAATGAGTAAATTGGAACTTTCTGATAATTGTTCTTCTATCTTTTATCTGGTTGTATTCCTATGGTATTTCCTTGCATTTATATTTATTACTTTATAAAGAAAAAACCCACTTTATTTTTTAAAAAAGTGAGCTTTTTCTTCTTATTTAATTTCTGGTTTCATTGTAGGAAAAAATAATACATCTCTTATAGAATGGCTATCGGTTAAAAACATTATTAGTCTGTCTATACCTATTCCTAAACCTCCAGTTGGGGGTAAGCCTATTTCTAATGCATTTACAAAATCCTCATCCATCATATGGGCTTCCTCGTCCCCCGATTCTCTAGCCTCTAACTGAGATAAAAATCTTTGCTTTTGGTCTATTGGGTCATTTAATTCTGAAAATCCATTGGCGATTTCCCTGCCATAAATAAATGCCTCAAATCGATTTGTAATCTCTGGATTATCTGGGCTTCTCTTTGCCAAAGGAGAAACATCCACTGGATGATGTAATACAAAGGTTGGTTGGATTAAATCTTCCTCGCAAAATTCCTCAAAGGCTCCATTGATTATTTCGCCCTTAGTAAGTTTATCAATATTCTCTATTTGTTTTAGGTCCTTACCTAATTCCCTTGCCTCTTCGTCACTCTTTGCTGCCATAAAGTCTATACCTGTCTTGTCCTTTACTAAATCATGCATAGAAACTCTTTTCCAAGGTGCCTTTAAATCTATTTCTATACCATCATAGTTTATCTTAGTTGTTCCTAGAACTTCTTTTGCAACATATTCAACTAGATTTTCTGTAATCTCTATCATCCTATTATAATCTGTATAAGCTTCATATATTTCTATAGCTGTATATTCTGGATTATGTTTATAGGACATTCCTTCGTTTCTAAACATTCTCCCCATCTCATATACCCTATCAAATCCACCTACTACTAGCCTTTTTAGAAATAGCTCATTGGCAATTCTTAAATACATATCTAGATCTAAGGTATTGTGGTGGGTTATAAAAGGTTTAGCATTAGCCCCCCCTGCAATTGTATTTAGAATTGGGGTTTCTACTTCCAGATAGTCCTGATTATCTAGGTATTCTCTTATTTTTTTCATTATTTTTGTTCTTTTTATAAATACTTCCTTCACTTCTGGATTTACAATTAGGTCCACATATCTCTGTCTATATCGTAGGTCTGGGTCCTTTAAACCATGCCATTTTTCTGGAAGTGGTTGTAATGATTTTGTTAGCAGGGTCACCTTGTGTGCCTTAAGGGATATTTCCCCCTTATTTGTCCTGAAGATTTCCCCTTCTACCCCTATAATATCACCAAGATCATAGGTGGTGTATTCCTGATAGCTTTCCTCTCCTATTTGATCTTGCCTAACATATATTTGGAACCTGCCTTCCATATCCTGAATATGGGCAAACCCGGCTTTTCCGTGACCCCTTTTGGATACAATTCTTCCTGCTATGGAGGCAGTTTGACCTTCCAGACTTTCAAAATTGTCTAATATTTCTTTAGATAAATGGGTTCTAACGTATTTTTCTATTAAAAAAGGGTTTTTCCCCTTTTCTTGAAGTTCCTTTAGTTTTTCTCTGCGGACTAAAAGAATCTCCCTTAATTCCTGTTCTTCAATGGAATGGTTTTCTTCTTTTGTCATAGTATTTCCCCCCAAATTATTTGCTTATATTAAGTATCTCATATCTCAGGA
>CAYMVC010000183.1:0-2256 GCA_964393755.1 uncultured Eubacteriaceae bacterium
CGGAAACAAGCCTCAACTCTCCAACCGACCAAAGTATCTCCTTATAAAAAAACAAAACCCCCGGTAGGGGACGGAAACTCCAGCATATTCTTCCCGTCTTTCTCAACTAGCTTCACCATAAAAAAACAAAACCCCCGGTAGGGGACAGCATAAAGGCAGAGGTGAGAAGGTCAGAAATGGAAGTGGGAAAAGGTTTTGTAGGGGAGACCATTGATCTTCCGAGAGAATTTAGGTGTGGATTTAGGGTCAGCGGGCCAGCACTGCTAGCCCCTACCAAATATCTTAGTATACCTTATGATTAAAGGGTGATTATATGGAAAAACTACCAAAAAGAAAAAATATTAGGATAAAGGATTATGATTATTCTCAAAATGGATATTATTTTATAACCATATGTACGAAGGATAGGGAAAATCTTTTTTGGGAAGAAGAATCTATCTTTAATCTTGGTATAGGTGATTTGGTGTTAACTAACATAGGTGAAATAATAAAACGAGGAATAAACGATATTAATAATCATTATAAGAATGTAAAAGTTCATAAGTATGTAATTATGCCTAACCATATACATTTAATTTTGGTATTGGAGGGGGAAATGCCTAAATCACCTTCCGTACCTAGAGTAATTCAGCAACTTAAAGGAATAATTACAAAAGAAGTGGGTTTTTCAATTTGGCAAAGGTCCTTTTATGATCAGATTATAAGAAATGAAAAGCAATATGAGGAAATATGGAATTACATTGATACGAACCCTTTAAAGTGGAATGAGGATAAGTATTATTTATAGAATCATTCTTAGAGATGAATATAGGGTCAACGGGCCAGCACTGCTAGCCCCTACCAAACCAATAATATGAAGGTCAGAAGTTGGGGTTCAGAAAAGGTTTTGTAGGGGAGATCATTGATCTCCCGAAAAGTTTTAGGTATGAATATAGGGTCATCGGGCCAGCACTGCTAGCCCCTACTAAATCATAATATAGAACACTCCATAGGTAGGGAGCGTGAACCCCATTCACGCGTGCTACCAGCATTAGAGGTCAGCGGGCCAACACTGCTAATCCCCTACCAAAATCATATTTAAAATTTATAAGGCATTATTGTTTTTACCATTGAGAGGCCTATGGCCTCCCTTTTATTTTTACCTTGCTATTGAAAACTCTAATACAGTATCGTGTTTTCTTAGAACTGAATGTGTTAAATTTTTGTTACAATGTAGTTGTTAAGTAAATAACACAAATTTTAGGGGGGAACCTTGATGTTAAAAAACAAACGAATTTTAGCTTTATTATTAATTTTAATGCTTGTGATAACCATTTCATTTACAGCTTGTTCTAGTAAACCAGCTGACAATGGTGGAAAAGAAGTAGAGCAAGGTGAACAAAATGGCGATAAGGATCAGGTTGAAGAAAATGTTCTAGAAACTGCAGCCATGAATTATTTTGCCAACATGACTAGCAGTAATATGCTAGGTGCAGAAGACTTTATAAACATGGTTCTTGAAGATGAGGTTGATGGCTATATTTTAGACATCAGAACTGCAGAAGACTATGAAAAAGAACATATTAAAGGTGCTGTTAACCTACCATATGGTACTGCAATAAGTGATAACTTAAGCAAAATTCCTAATGATAAAAAGGTATATGTGTATTGCTATAGTGGTCAAACAGCTTCCCAAACAATTGCTTTATTAAATGTTGCTGGTATACCTGCTATAAATATTACATCTGGATTTAATGGCGGCATATCTAATGTTGAAGGCTTTGAAGAAGCTTTAGAAACTGAAGTTAATGAATTCCCAGAAGTAAATAATGAAGTGGCTCAAGAAATTGTTGATGGCATTACAAAGTTCTATGCAGCTGAAGGAAATCACAAAATTAGCCCAGCAGACACAAAAGCATTTTTAGATGCTAAGGATGAAAGTGTTGTATTCTTAGATATTAGGCAAGAAAAGGACTATAAAGAAGGACATATTGAAGGAGCTATAAACCTTCCATTTGGTCAAGGAATGGAAAAAGGATTTGCTGATTTACCAAAGGATAAAAAAATTATAGTAATTTGCTATTCAGGTCAAACAGCTGACCAAACAAATGCTATTTTACACCTACTAGGATTTGATGCTTTAGGAATGTCTGGTGGAATGAATGGCGGATGGTTAAAGGAAGAATTTCCAGTAGTAACTGAATAATTAAAAATTAGTAGGGTCATGGTTTGGCATTATGTCAAACCATGGCTTTTGAATGTGTTTATTAGCGGAAT
>CAYMVC010000183.1:2266-2797 GCA_964393755.1 uncultured Eubacteriaceae bacterium
ATAATCATGTATTATTTATGACAATTAATTACCAATTTATGGTTGGTGCTTATGTTTAAAGGGTATTATGTTTAACAAATTATAAGAGAATTTTAAGAAGGGAGTTTAGCAATATGCCGTCTAAATTTAGTATTAATAAAAACCAAACATTCGCTGGACTTATTATTTTGGCCCTTGTTGTGGCTTTAGGAATATATATAGGTGGTAAACCGGCAATATTTCTTTTTACCGGTGTGGCCTTAGGCTATACCCTAACCAGATCAAGATATGGCTTTGCCGGAGGCATAAAGCGAATATACATTACAGGTGAGGGCAGCCTTAGTAAGGCATTACTTCTAATGTTTGGAATTTCTATTATTCTATCTGCAATTATTCATATGAGTGCTGCAGCTAAGGGAGCACCCATTCCCGGCCTATCTTCAGTACACTTTTTAAATATATCCACCATATTAGGAGGACTTTTATTTGGAATTGGTATGATGATTGCCGGTGGTTGTGCATCTGGAACCCTGTCTGACATGGGGGAGGGAG
>CAYMVC010000184.1:0-2779 GCA_964393755.1 uncultured Eubacteriaceae bacterium
ATATAGAGGCAATATCCAGGGAAAACATTCATTCCTCTCCAGGTAAGGAAACCTATCAAATGGTAGAACTTATCAAAGAAGATAATAAGATATATGCCCAACCTATTTATGGTAAGTCTGGCTCTATTTCAACACTAACCCATGCTGACGGTTTTATCCAAATAGATCAAAATACTGAAGGTGTGAATAAGGGTGATAAGGTAAGGGTAATAGGATTGTAAATATATTTAGGTAGAGGGGAGAGAATAGTGAAAAATATAGATAGAAATGTTTATCTTTCTAATGTAGAAGTGGAAGAGGCATTAAAAACTTTCTTGGACAGGGTAGAAAAGAATAATAGGGAAGAAACCATTGAAGGGATAGAAGTAATTAAATCCTTGGGAAGAATTACAGGAGAAGCTGTCTTTGCTAGATACTCATCACCAAATTACAATGCCGCTGCAATGGACGGTATTGCAATTGAAGCAGAAAAAACATACGGTGCAACTGAGGCTAATCCAATAAAATTAAAGGAAGACAAGGACTTTATATACATAGATACGGGGGATCCAATAGCCCACCCTTATAATGCTGTCATTATGATAGAGGATGTTATAAATATAGATGGAGAAATCATACAAATAATTTCTTCTGCTGCCCCCTGGCAACATATAAGACCTATTGGGGAAGATATAGTTGCTAATGAAATGATAATTCCATCACATCATCAGATAAGACCCATGGATATTGGGGCTATGTTAAGTGGAGGAATTACCAAGGTAAAGGTCTTTAAAAAACCTAGAGTTGCCATAATCCCAACAGGTACAGAGATTATAGAACCTGGGGAAAAGATGGAAGAAGACAGTATTATTGAATCAAATTCTAGGGTGTTTGAAGGTTTAATTATTCAATTAGGGGGACAGGCAAATAGATTTTTACCTGTTCCAGATGATTATGATTTATTAAAAGAAAAACTATTGGATGCCACCAGGGAAAATGACATTATTATTATTAATGCCGGTTCATCAGCAGGAAGCGAAGATTATACAGCTAGTTTAATAGGAGAATTAGGTGAGATATTAGTTCATGGTATTGCAACAAAGCCAGGTAAGCCGACTATTTTAGGATTTATCGGGGAAAAGCCGGTAATTGGTATACCTGGTTATCCAGTATCAGGCTTTTTCGTCTTCCAAACCTTTGTAAAACCTCTTATAAATAGCTTTTTAGGTCAGAAAGAGGACAGGGTAAAAGAGGTAGAGGCTATTATAGCTAAAAGAATGGTTTCTTCGTTACAATATAAGGAGTTTGTTAGAATTAAATTAGGTAGGGTGGGAGACCGTCTTATTGCTACCCCCCTTAGTAGGGGGGCTGGGGTTATAATGTCATTGGTAAGGGCAGATGGGACCTTAGTTATTCCCCAAAACAGTGAAGGAGTGGAAGCAGGGGAAAAAGTAAAGGTTGAGCTTCTTAAAGACATGGAGGAAATAGAAAATACCCTTGTATCCATTGGAAGTCATGATTTAATCATGGACATAATCTCCAACAGGATGCAAAAATCCTATGATAAACACTTTCTATCCTCAGCCCATGTAGGCAGCATGGGGGGTATAATGGCATTAAAGAGAGGGGAAACCCATATAGCACCTATACACTTATTAGACACAAAAACAGGTGAATACAATGTGTCCTATGCAAAAAGATATCTTCCTAATGAAAAGCTGGCCCTTATTAAAGGTGTTAAAAGAATACAAGGTCTAATGGTTTCCAAGGGAAATCCTAAGGATATTAAAGATTTTAAGGATCTAAGCTCAAGGGATATTATTTTTGTAAATAGGCAAAGGGGAGCAGGTACTAGAATTTTGGTGGATTATGAACTAGAGAAATTTGGAATGGACATAGAAGAAATAATAGGCTACGATAGGGAAATGACAACCCATATGGCAGTGGCGGCTGCTATCACCTCTGGCACAGCAGATGTGGGGGTAGGAGTTTATTCAGCTGCGAAAGCCATGAATTTAGATTTTATACCTATAGGAGAAGAACACTATGATTTCTTGATTCCCGTTAAGTATTTAGAAAACGAACTTACAAATGCCTTTTTAGAAGTAATCACCTCCCAGGATTTTAAAGAAGAATTATTAGCTATGGGAGGATATGGTCTAGAGGATATAGGAAAAATTATTCCAATAAAATAGACTCCACTTATCTTTGCATTATAGGATTAATAGGACAAGTTTTAAAAGTTAAGTTTTGGGTATATTAAAAACCATAATGCAAAATTAAAGATGTAAGGAGGTTATATAATGAAATTTTCAGCCAGAAACCAATTAAAAGGCACAATAAAAGACATAAAAAAAGGTCCAGTTTCCACAGAGGTAGTACTAGATGTGAATGGATCAGAAGTGGTAGCCAGCATTACTACCGGATCAGCAGAATCCTTGGGACTAAGAGTTGGGGAAGAGGCAGTCGCCATAATAAAGGCCAGTTCAGTTATGGTAGGTAAGTAGATAAAAAATATCTTTGACATATTATATATATATTATATAATAGAAAAAAGTAAATACTTCAAAAGTGATGACGGAGAGGAGTAGAAAAGGTACTATCAAAGAGAGGGAAATTCACAGGCTGGAAGATTTCCTGATTAAGGCTTTTTCCAAGGTAGCTCCCGAACTGTGATATTGAAAGGGTAAACCAAGTAGATAAAACCGGAGAAATTCGTTATTATTTTGAGGGCTCATTTGAGAACTAAGGTGGTACCGCGAAAATAACTTCGTCCTTAATTGGATGGAGTTTTTTTATT
>CAYMVC010000185.1:0-2744 GCA_964393755.1 uncultured Eubacteriaceae bacterium
ATGACTGTAGCCAAATAGTAGAAGACCATGGGGATACTATCTATAAAATAATATACCTATATTTAAAGGGTGTTACAGAGGTTGATGATATTTTTCAACAGGTCTTTTTAACATTGGTAGAAAAGAATCCAAGGTTTCACGACAGAAAACATCAACGGGCTTGGCTTATTGGAGTTGCCAAAAATAAATGCAAGGACCATTATAAAAACTATTGGAACAAAAATACCACTAACATAAATGATTGGGATATAGCCATTGAAGAAGCTTATACCAATGATGTGCTGGAGGCAGTTTTCAGCCTAGAAGAAAAATATAGGATAGTTATATACATGTATTATTATGAAGGCTATACCACCGGGGAAATATCCCGGATATTAAAGATTAAAGAACCAACTATAAGGACCCAATTAAAAAGGGGCAGAGAAAAATTAAAGGACCTTTTAAAGGAGGTTGAGTTGGATTGAAAAATAGATTTTTTAGGGAAATGGATAGGATTAAACCAAATGAAAACCTAAAGGAGGATACTATAAATAAAATGAAATCAATCTTAAGCAGAAAGGATAAAAAAAGATTAAGGATAATACCCGTGACTGCATTTACCTTAGTTATTATATTGGTATTTAGTTTTTTTGGAAAGAACATTTTTAATGATAAAGGAAATCAAATTTCCATAGCCCACGGAAAGGATTTAATGGAAGATATTAAAGGGGAAAGGATAGATTTAATAGATAAGTTTCCGGAAGGTTTTTTAGATAAAACCAGGGATTTATCTATGGAGATGTTTAAAAAGATATCCAAGGAAGAAAATGGTCTATATTCTCCAACGCCATTATATCTTGCTCTAGGCTTAGTATCTAATGGGGCAGAAGGAGAAACAAAAGGGGAAATATTGAATATCTTAAAGGATGATAAGACCAGTGAAGAAGACCTTAATGTGTTCTATAAATCATTAATGGAAGACCTATCAGGAAAAACAAAAGATTTGGAAGTGGATATAGTAAATTCTATTTGGTATGATGAAGAATTTCAGGCCGATAAAAGTTATTTAGAGAAAAATAAAACCTTTTATGATGCCAATGCCTATAGGCTGGATTTCAGGTCATCTAGGGCCCCAGAAACCATGAATAAATGGGTGAGGGAAGTAACCAGAGATAAAATTGATAAGATGGTGGAGGAAATCGGTAAGGATGTGGTGATGTATTTATTTTCTTCAATATACTTTAACGGTAAATGGGAGAACCCCTTTAAAGGCAGCAGAACTTATGAAGGTGAATTCTACATGGATAAGGATAAAAAAATCAAGGCAGACTTTATGCATAAGGATGAGGATATACTAAATATCTATAACAATGATGAAGAGGGGATACTATTACCGTACAAAGGGGGCAAATATGGGTTTTTAGCACTAATGCCCAAAGAAGGTGTAGCTATAAATGACTATATATTAAAACTTACAAAGGATAGTCTTGAATCAAAGATAAAAGATATGGAGGAAAGCTTTGTGTATCTATCCCTCCCTATATTTGAAATAGAATTTGGAAAAAGCCTAGTAGAGGACCTAAAAGAATTGGGGATAGAAAAGGCCTTTGATGGTAATAGGGCAGAACTATATGGAATGGGAAGCAGTAGTGGCAACCTTTATATAAGTGATGTGGCACAAAAAACCTATTTGAAGGTAGATGAGGAGGGTACCGAAGCAGCTTCTGTAGTAAAGGTTGAAGTTTCTGAGGAAAGTGCACCTATAGGAGAGAATATAGATTTTAATAGACCCTTTGTATATGCTATTATGGATTTGGAAAATAGCTTACCTATATTTATAGGGGTGTTAAATAATCCATCAAACTAGTTTTAATGTATAATATCTTTGAGGAGAACACTATGGAAAGTATATTAGCAAAAAGAAAATTAAATTCTCATAAGGGTTCCTATGGAAGGGTGGGGGTGGTATCGGGAAGCAGGGGAATGACCGGGGCTCCCTATCTGGTATGCCAAAGTGCCTTAAGGACCGGGTCCGGCTTAGTATATGCTATAATACCAGAGTCCCTGGAAATGATTATGTCCATAAAGCTAACAGAGGCCATAATAAAACCCATCTATGATGGGGGAAAAGGTTATTTTACTTTTGAATCCCTAGATGAAATCTTAAGAGGAATAAACACAAAGGATGTATTAGCCCTGGGACCTGGAATAGGTATAGATAGGGAAAGAATTAGGTTGGTTAGGGAAATTGTATTAGCTAGTAGGATCCCTATGGTTATTGATGCTGATGGACTAAATTGTATATCAAAAAATATAGACATATTAAACCAGGCCAAAGCCCCTATCATAATTACCCCCCACCTAGGTGAGATGGCAAGACTGCTAAATTTAGAAATTGAAAAGATAGATAAGAATAGGGAGTATTATGGCCAATATATTGCAAGAAAATATAATATTATAACTGTATTAAAGGGCAATAAAACCATTGTAACCTCGCCGAAGGAAGAGGTCTACGTCAATACTACAGGAAATCCGGGTATGGCGACGGCAGGTAGCGGTGATGTTTTAACAGGTATAATAGCAAGCTTATTAGGACAGGGTATAAAACCTTACCAGGCAGCTAGCCTAGGAGTCCACCTTCATGGCATGGCAGGGGACATGGCAAGGGATAGACTAGGGGAGTATGGAATGATAGCCGGAGATATTGTAGATTCTATTCCCTATGCAATATTTAATATTACTAATTAGGTTTATATATGAAGATT
>CAYMVC010000186.1:0-2688 GCA_964393755.1 uncultured Eubacteriaceae bacterium
TCCAGGGCTTTCTCAATATAAAGGGGATTAACGAATTTATTATATTCATCCTGGGAAGGGGAATTATCAATGGAACCCTGTCCCAGTAAAAAATCTGATGTATCCTTCATAACCCTAGCAAAATCTCCAGGGGAATCTGTCCTACCAAAATAGTCCTCTCCTAATAATTCTTCCGGCCTTAACCAAAGGGAACCACCCATTTGTAATAGGGCATCTTCCTCATCTATCTGTAATTCTCTTGCTACAATAGATGCTGCCTGTTTAGGATTATCCCTGTATATATCTGCTGCTTCAGTAAGGCAAGCAATAAAGGATGCTACTAAATCTGGATATTTATTTGCAAATTCCTTCCTAACCACATCCACATTTGCAGTAATAAAACCTTTTTCAATCATATCCTCACTTGAAACAAGAATTTTTCCATCTTCCAATAACTTTCCCAGGGAAGGTTGCCAAGTATAGGCCGCCCTAATGTCCCCTCTTTCCCATGCTGCAACAATTTCTGCAGTCTGCATATCTAAAAGTTGAACCTTATCCTGGATACCTGCTTCTTTAAGTGTATTTAATAATATATAGTGGGAAGTGGATGCAAAGGGGGTAGCAATTCTTTCACCTTCCAGGTCCTCCACCCTATCTATACCTGAATTGTTTTTAATAGCCAGACCTTCAATCTTACCCAAAAGCTCATGTATCCAAACCATTTCCACCTTTAAATCCCTGGATAGGGCTATAATAGCATTGGTATTTCCCATGGTAGCAAAGTCAATACTTCCAGAAGCTAAAGCCTTGTTGGCATCCACCCCTGAATCAAAGACAATAAAGTTAGTCTTAATACCCTTATCTCCAAAGTGTTTATCAAATAGGCCTTCAGCTATTGCAATTGTTTCCTCATTAGGGACCCTTAAAATTCCGAAATTAATTTCCTTAGGATATTGACCTGAAGAATCTTTGTTCTTATTATTTCCACAAGCTGTAAGACTGGTAAAAATAATCCCTATCATTAAAATTAGAAAAATTCCTTTAAATAAGCTTTTCATAATCTACCTCCATTTTATACATGGCCCTTCCAAAATACAACTTTTCTCTCTAAGTGCCTTAAACCATAGTCTATAAGTATACCGGTAAAACCCATTATCAATATACCTACTATTATAACATCACTTTTTAGGAAATTAGAAGCATCTAGTACCATCCAGCCTATACCAGAGGTGGCAGCTATCATTTCAGCAGAAACTAAGGTGGTATAGGATACACCCACTGCTGTCCTAATTCCAGTAAATATTTCTGGCAAGCAGGCAGGTAGGACTATTTTAAAGAAAACATTTTTAGAATTAGCACCCAGGGACTTTGCACTTAATATATAATCCATATTAATCTTTGTAACTGCAGAAACACAGGCTATATATATGGGAGCAAAACCTGCCAAGTATAATAATACTATTTTAGATGTATTATCAATTCCAAACCAAAGTATTAGCAAAGTGTAATAGGCAAGGGGGGGCAGGGGACGATAAAATTCCACTATGGAATCTATGATAGCCCTTACCCTTCTAGAATACCCACTTAACAAACCTAATGGAATTGCAGTTATGGTAGCCAGTAACAAGGCAATAAAAAGTCTTTGGAAACTGGCAAATAAATGCATTATTAGGGGAATTCCATTATAGCCCTTGTTTAAAATATCTATAAAAGTAGTCCAGACCTTATAAGGCGATGGTACTAAGGTGGAAGAAAAAAGTTCAAATTTAGTTGTTATATACCAGGAACCAAGTATGATAGTCCAGGTTATAATAGTGAGTATGGTAGAAATCTTGAATCTATTTAATATTTTTTTCATCATGGCTAACACCACCAAAGTTTTTTATAACTTCATTAATTATTATACATAGGCTTTACTGTAGACTCAATAAAATTGAAAAAATTCTTATTAAAGTTAGTAAAGCCATCAAGTTTACACCCGATGGCTTTACTGGTTATATAATTTTACTCAAAGTTATAATCAGTAACTATCTTATCCCTACCAGTTACCTGGTCATTATAATATTCATAGTTACAAATACCCAAATAGGAACCTGATATATTAAATACATTTTCAAATCCCCTGTGCTGTAAAGCCATAACAGCATTGTAGCTCCTTTGACTAGATCGGCAATGTAGATATATTGGAATATCCTTTGGAACTTCATCTATTCTTTGCCTTAATTCACTTAGAGGAATATTAACGGAATTTATTAAATGACTTTGTTCATATTCATCTCTTTCCCTAACATCAATGATGTAGGCATTTCTTTCCACTAATTCCCTTACCTTTGTTACTGGAACCTGTCTGAAGGCACCATTTAATATATTTAAAGCCACAAGTGCAGCGTGATTTACAACATCCTTGGCAGTTCCATGAAGGGGGGCATAACATAGTTCTAATTCTTTCAAATCTTCTAGAGTACCATCCATCATAATCAAGGTGGCAATAACGTCTATTCTCTTATCTACGTTTCCTTTACCAATCCCTTGAGCCCCTAATATTCTTCCTGTAGGAACTTCATAGATTAATTTGAAGTGTAATGGATTTGCATTTGGCATTAAGCCAACCTTATCCCCGGGAATAACATAGACAAAGTCATAGTTATACCCTTCTTTTTTTGCTACCTTTTCATTAAGTCCTGTGGAAGCTGCATTTATATCAAAAAT
>CAYMVC010000187.1:0-2683 GCA_964393755.1 uncultured Eubacteriaceae bacterium
GGGCTATTGCCCTTCTATCATTAGAGGAAAACAGGGGGAAAATCGCCTTCTTTGCAGGTATAAAATCAGCCAAATTTAAAAGAGAAGTTATACCTGGGGATCAACTGTATTTAGAATGCAAATTAAAGAGACAATTAGGCAGTATAGGATTTGGATCAGCTATAGGGAAGGTGGATAATGAAATATGCTGCACAGCAGACCTTACTTTTGCCATAAAGTAATATCTAGCTTGAATTTGATTATTCCATTTGATATTATGAAAGAAAAATGGTGAGGGTGGGCTATGTTAGAAGAACTATTTAAGGATGTTTATGAGAAATTTAAATTAAACTTTTATAAAAGTATATTCAAAGGCTTTGAAGAAAGAGAAGCTAATTTAACTCCCACAGAAATACTCTGTGTTGAGGTAATAAATGCACTGGAAATGCCTACCATAAAAGAACTGACAGAATTTATGGAAACTTCCCAATCTAATATGGCATATAGGGTGGCAAACTTAATTAGTAAAGGTTATATAAAAAAGATTCAATCTAAAGAAGATAAAAGGGAGTACTATTTAGAACCTACTGAAAAGTTTTATAAATACTATTATATAAGAACCCAGTATATAGACACAGTTCTAGATAGACTATCTCAAACAACTCCAAAGGAAGATATAGATACATTAATTAGTATTTTGGACCATATGACAAATGAACTAATGCCAGAGGTCACCAATTTTATAAATAGTTTAAAGAGTAAACAAAAAGAAATTGAAGACCCTTCCTAGGAAGGGTCTTCGCCCCAACCATGGGGACGCCTGATGATCATTATATACTGCTTACGTTGTCTTTTTACTTTCTAGATAATATCGTTTTTCTTCAGCTTCTCCCATGGAAAAAGTCTTCTTTGGCAGTACACCATCTAAAATCACCGTTTTGAAAAGATCCTTTTTATCCATAGATGGAAGATAAAAGGCAAGATTATTTTCTTTGGATCCCAGTTCTTCTAAAACAGCCTCACCATGAATATAGTCTATATGAATTTGTTTATTTTCCTTTAAGTATTTGTCTAAAAATATTTGAAGGGTTCCTACTTCCAGATTGAATTTTGGGTTTTTTACTAGGAATAACCCATAGCCTTCTTTATTTACAAAGGGAAGAATATGGTATAGACCTTCTTTTCTTAAATCTTTTGCTTTCTCTAACATTTCCTCCTTTGTTTTACAGCTTAGGTAGGAGCTTTCTGGGTAAAATTCTTTAAATTCTTTTACAAAGTTGTCAAATGCTGTATTAAATATTACCCTATGGATTGGTTCAAATTCTAAGCCCTTATCATGTAAGTTCATAAGTTCTACTAAGGCAAAACGGGCCGGATGGTTTTCCCTTTCATCTTCTGACAAACCCTTTTTTACATTTTCCCAGTGGTCCTTAGCTGAGGCCAGGGAATGGTTACCATCCCCTACTGCAAAAAGGAAGGGTGCTTCCTCCAGCTTATATTTGTCTTTTTGCTCCCCAGGGCTAATTAAGTTTTCTAATGCTTCCATAATTCTAAGGATAGTCTTTTCCTCTTCTATCTTAAAGCCCTTAATATGACCTCCACTCATCATTAGGTCAAAGTCATAAATAGGCTTATAGTAACCAGTCTCTTCTTCTAAAGGTTCAATAACAGTTTCCTTTGGGTCGTCAATTAATAAAAGAATATGGGGAAGTTCAACAGGAGCCTTCTCCCTGATCTTCACCCTGGGAGGAAGCCTGTGTATATCAGTTTCTTCTGTGGATCTGGCTAAGGACTTTGAGCCCATTTCATACTTGTAGCATTCTAAGTCTAAGGAAATTATCAAACCTCTTCTTGACTTTACGTAGGGGGTTTCTCTATCTATATAGATAAATCCTGGGCCTTGGTCTACTAGTATTTTCTCATCTAAATATTTCTCCATGGTCCTATTTATCTTAGCTATCATATCCTCGTCTTTTACCTTGCCTAAATAAGCTTCAGGGAAAATAATATGTAAAGTGGACTCTTGATCTTCACACATCTTTTCAACCTCTTCCCAATATTCCGGTTGAGAAGAGAATTGGTCACAGGCAACAACTGCCCATTTTTCTAAAGCTATCCCTTCCCTTGGCATTAAAACCTCAGGTACCCTTATGCCTATTTTCTTTTGTATATCTAGCATATAATCACTCCTAATTTTATTAACCGGGGGAACGCCCCCCCGGCTACTGCTTAACCATTAAATGGTGCAATAATTTCCTTTGCCCTTTCATAGCTTTCTTTTGCTACCAATATATCAGTTCTAAAGGGCATAGAATTACCACCAATAATTCTCATATAACCCCCAGTGCCATGATCTTTTATAATGTAAGCTATATTGTTTTCTTCTAACAATCCTTTTATGATATCAAGTTGAAAATTACTGTTCACAGTTTTTAATACTTCTAAGTCGGACAGGATATCCACCACCTTTATATAATATTATAATTCCCCAATAAATAGTTAGGATACAATTGAAAAAGAATGTGTATTAGGTATTCCTCTGGAGTGAGGGATAAGGGATAAAAATGTGTCTTACATGTAGTATTCATCTTCTTCCCATTTTAAAGGATTTGTGTGAATATATTCCCATACCTTCTGATATTCTTTTTCATTTCTTATTATATGGTCGTAAAATAACTTTTGCCATATTGGAAATCCCACTTGT
>CAYMVC010000188.1:0-2660 GCA_964393755.1 uncultured Eubacteriaceae bacterium
AGGGAGTATAATGGGAATTAGAAGGTGACATATGTCAGTAACGGAGGAGGTGTAGATATGCCTAGAAGAGATGGAAGTGGTCCATTGGGACGTGGTGCCTTGACAGGAAGAGGTCTAGGACCATGTTCTGGGGCTGATATTGCTAGATATGGTACAGGTTTTGGTATTGGATTAGGATTGGGATATGCATGTAGGCGTGGTTTTGGTAGAGGATTTGGTTTTGGTAGGGGACTTGGATTTGGCTATGGAGATGAATCTATATATGGTTCTCAGAAAGATTTATTAAGAGAACAAAAAAAGATATTAGAAAACAGGCTAGATGATATTGATAAAGAATTAGAGGATCTATCTGATAGTTAAACCTAATCTTCTTAGTCTTCCCTAAAATATTCAAGGGCAAAGGGGGGTACTTTAAGGTTTAAAAAAATATCCTTTAGGTACTCCTTCTGCTTTTGTAGTTAAAGAGGTGATAATATGTCTAGGCCGAGGAAACATAGAAGAGTATGTGGTTTACCTGAAACTAATAGCTTTGGTCCCTTAAATGGTAGGGGAGACCATAAAAGCTTTATTATTATGACTGTTGATGAATATGAGACTATAAGATTAATAGATTTTCAAGGATTAACCCAAGATCAATGTAGTAAACAAATGAATATAGGTCGAACTACTGTCCAAGGGATATATAGCCAAGCTAGGGTTAAGATTGCAAAGTCTTTAGTGGAGGGAATGCCAATAAGAATTGAAGGTGGAAATTATAAGTTGTGCAATGGTTATGAAAAAACCTGTATGGGTGTGGGCTGTAGACATAGGTTTGGATGGGATAAGACTCCTGAAGGGAATGATTTTTAATAAATGGATGGAACTGCTATAAAAAAGGAGGTTTTAATGTGAAAGTATTAATACCTGTTGATGAAAAGACGATAAAGGGCGAGGTTTGTCAATCATTTGGAAGGGCTCCATATTTTTTGATTTATGATACAGAGACGAAAGAGGAGATGTTTATAGATAATAATGCAGCATTAAGTAGGGGAGGGGCGGGAATTAAGGCAGCCCAACTAGTAGTGGACAGCAAAGTGGATGTGTTGATTACACCCAGGTGTGGGCAGAATGCAGCAGATGTTATACAAGGGGCAAAAATCAATATTTTTAAGACTATAAATAATTCTATAAAGGAAAGTATTGATGGATTTATGCAAAATAAGTTAGAAATATTAGGGGATATACATCCAGGATTTCATGATTACGGAGGAAAATAATTATGATTGTAGCTGTATTAAGTGGCAAGGGAGGTACTGGTAAAACCTTAGTCTCCATAAACTTAGCATCCTCCTCTAATAAATCTGCATATATAGATTGTGATGTGGAGGAACCAAATGGCCACTTATTCTTTCATCCAAAGAATTTAATGTCTGAGGATGTGCTGGTAAAAATTCCGGTGGTGGATAATAATCTATGTAATGGTTGCAGAAAATGTGTTGAATTTTGCAAGTTTAATGCCTTAGCTCATACTGGAGACAAGCTTTTAATATTTGAGGAAATATGCCACTCTTGTGGAGGTTGTATTATAGTTTGTCCTGAAAAGGCACTTAGTGAAAGAGATAGGAAGATTGGTCAAATCAAAAGGGGAGTATCAGGGAATATTAATGTGAGTACAGGAATTCTTAATATTGGAGAGGCTTCTGGCGTTCCAATTATAAATGGCTTATTAAAGGATGCTGATAAATATAAGGGAGATACCTTTATTGATTGTCCGCCTGGATCTGCCTGTACTGTAATGGAAAGCATTAGAGATGCAGACTATTGTCTGCTTGTTGCAGAACCCACTTTATTTGGTCTACATAATCTTGAAATGGTATATGAGCTGGTAACCCTATTTAAAAAGCCCCATGGTATTTTGATTAATAAATGGGTTAGTGATAATAATCCTATAAGTAATTTTTGCAAAGATAGAGGGATTAGAATTTTAGGTAAAATACCCTTTGATAAGAATTTAGGTCAACTAAATTCTAATGGGAAAATAGCAGTTAATGAATTAGAAGATTATAAAAAAGCATTTTCTTCAATTCTAGAACGAGTGTCTAAGGAGGCAGAGGATGAAAGAACTATTAATCCTTAGTGGAAAGGGGGGAACAGGAAAAACTACCATTGCTAGTGCATTTATTAAGTTATCAAAGGTTAAAGCCTTTGCAGACTGTGATGTGGATGCTCCCAATTTACACTTGGTAATGAATCAATCAGTGGAAGCTAAACATAGTGATTATTATGGCTTGCCAAAGGCTAGAATAGATAATGAACTTTGTATTGGATGCGATATATGTAGACAGAAATGTAGATTTGATGCAATTTATGTTAAGGATTCAATATATCAGGTAGATTACTTTGCTTGCGAAGGTTGTGGAGTTTGCCAAATAGTTTGTCCTGTAGAAGCTATTAATCTATATCCTGCAATAGCAGGGGATTTACAACTTTATGATAACGATGTTGTATTCTCTACTGCCCAGCTTAAAATGGGAAGTGGTAATTCTGGACTTTTAGTAACTTCTGTAAAAAAAATGCTTTATGAAAATTTAAGTAAAGATTTTTTAGAAACTAAAAACCCTGAAAACATAGCTATTATCGATGGTTCACCCGGTATCGGTTGCCCCGTTTTAGCTTCTATT
>CAYMVC010000189.1:0-2659 GCA_964393755.1 uncultured Eubacteriaceae bacterium
TATTTTCATTATTTTTTTCCCAGTATCAACAATATGCAACAAAAAAACCCCTAGCTAAGGGGCAATTCCATTCTGGAAAACCTATCCCTGACCAAGTAGGGAGTTGTGCCCTCACGGTTCCGGTCTTGGGGCGACCGCTGGTCGGAACGGCGAGGGCGCCAATCCCTACATTTGTAATGTCACCCCGAGAACGACAGTATTAGCACACCTGCGAGGGGTCTTCCTACAAAATTTTCTGTTGGCCATCCTATCTTATAAATTAAATTTAACTATCAAATCACTATCTAAGACCCTGAGGGTAAAGCTTTCTGCCACAAATAACTTAACTTCCTTATCATCACTGGATTGATAGCCAATGGCAAAATCCTGTCCGATGGTTAATTCTAAATCTCCATGATTATATGGAAGTAACAAGGCCCCTTCTACCACATTAGATAGGACAATTTCTCCACCAATAAGGTTTTCAATTCTCCTTATAAGAGGATAGCTCTGGGCCTCAATATGGATCTTCCTCCAAGCTTCCCTACCTACCACCAAAGAAAATGGTCCCTCAGCAAAACTATCCTTAAGTGTAAGTATTCCCTGGGTAATCGCCCCCATAATAGCTGAAGAATTATCTCCTAAGTCAATAGCCTCATGGCTGGTCTCATTTTCTAAGCCCTTTATGTTTCCTTGGTCATAACCACTGTAAACAACTTCTTCTTCAAAGAGTGCAGACTTTTTAACAGCCTCTTCCAAATTCTCTAAGTCTGCATCCTTTACCCCTTTAGAAATACTATCCATTTCACGCCTATTTAAGGTGAAGGAAATCCTAGATTCTATTAGGGGTTTTACCATATAGGTGGCTGAACTTACCTCATCTTCTACAAAGTTTTCCAGCCTACCCTCTGGTATAACTGTATAATCCCAGCCCTTGGGGCCTTCCACACTTAAAACCTTCCTGGCAGATAAATTATTTTTTAAGACTTCCCTAGCCCTACTATCTATTTCCCCCCAGGCTTCTTCTGTCAATGGTGCTAAATTTCTCTTTAAAATATCCATAACTACCCTCCTCTTATTTTAAATCTCCAATTCCCAAATCTTTAACACTTGTAGCTTCCTTACCTTCATCTTCCCCTTCTTCTAATTCCAAAATATTACCATCTGTAAATAAATAGGTCCTTAACTCCTCATCCCAACCATCCATATTTCTTCTTAACCATTCAATACTCATAACAGCATGTTCTATTTCCTCATCCCTATTATGAGCCATTATTTCCTTTAATGCCGGATCATTGCTGGCATTTACCCTTTGATTGTACCAATCTACCGCCTCTATCTCTTCTTTTAGACTTAATAATGCCCTAGTAATATCCTTGGTCTTTTCGCTTAATACTTCATATGGTTCATGGTATTGTGACATAATCTTCTCCTCCTATCATTTTTACTCTGGTTAAATATTACCCTTTTAGTTTTGAAATAATCAATTTTTAAATTACAACCCTTAGATTCCTCATAAGGACGGCGAGGGCGCCGATCCCTACCCACTTCGGGCGACCAGTGGTCGCCCCTACTACTTGTAACCATTAGGATTATTTACCTGCCAATTCCAAGCATCCCTACACATGTCTTTAATATCCCTTTTTGCCTTCCAGCCTAATTCCTTCTTCGCCTTAGAAGGGTCCGCATAGCAAGAATCTATATCCCCCGGTCTCCTGTCCACTATTTTATAGGGGACCTTTTCTCCAGTGATTCTTTCAAAATTATTTACCATATCCAGTACACTATAGCCTAGACCTGTTCCTAAATTATAAATATCTAAACCAGAAGACTTAATTAGCTTTTCTAGAGCTCTTAAATGTCCCTGGGCAAGGTCCACCACATGGATATAATCCCTAACACCAGTGCCATCATGGGTCTTATAGTCATTACCAAAGATGGACAATTCCTTTCTCCTTCCCAGAGCCACCTGGGTTATATAGGGCATTAAATTATTGGGTATACCATTAGGATCTTCCCCAATTCTTCCACTTTCATGGGCTCCTATAGGGTTAAAATACCTTAGTAGGGAAATCCCCCACCTATTATCAGCCTTATATAGGTCCTTTAGAATATTTTCAATCATTAGCTTGGTGCTGCCATAAGGGTTGGTAGTACTTAAAGGAAAATCCTCTGAAATAGGAACCCTCTCCGGCTTACCATAGACTGTAGCAGAAGAAGAAAAGACAATTTTACTTACCCCATGTTTCCTCATTAATTGGCAAAGAACCAAGGTCCCTGTAATATTATTATGATAATATTCTAAGGGTTTTATTACAGATTCCCCCACTGCCTTCAAGCCGGCGAAGTGAATAACCCCATCTATATTATTTTCAATAAATACCTGATTCAATTGATCCCAATTTAAGAGGTCCACCTTGTAAAATCTAAAATCCCTACCTGTCAACTCCCTAATACGGTCTAACACTTCCACCTTGCTATTGGAAAGGTTATCCACAATAATTATTTCATATCCATCATTTAAAAGTTCCACAGAGGTGTGGCTACCTATATAGCCTGCCCCACCTGTAACTAAAATCTTCATTCTATATCCTCCGGTCTAAAGGTTTTCTAATTCCATATCTAATAATTCATTATAGGTAGGTAATTCTGTTACCTTAGCTGCCAATTCAGTCAAGGG
>CAYMVC010000190.1:0-618 GCA_964393755.1 uncultured Eubacteriaceae bacterium
AAGGTATATATAAGGGAAGAGATGTTGAAGAACTCCCTAGAAGTTTTCCTAGTCTTTATAATAGATGGAAGGAAGGATCTATTACAGCAGTTGAATTTACTAAATTATTGGGTTATAAGAGTAGGAATACTACCTATAGGAAGATAAGGCAGTATGAGGAAGAAAATGGACTATAATCATAGTCCATTTTTAAATAAGATTAAAGTTAGGGTATACTACAATAGATAAATACGTATAATATAATAAGATAGATACCCTTGTATGGTGGAACCCAAGAGCTCACTTTACTAGTTAGGTCATAATCTGTAAAGTGAAAATGACCAGCCAAGCCAAACAATAGGGTATTTATCTTGCTTTTTTCATCTTTTGAAAGGATGAAAATAATATTTGTTTCTTAGATGAATCAGAAAAACTTTCTAATAACTTTGATTTTTGGCTATGATTTAATGCATCTCGAGTCATTAGATGTTTTCTTGCAACAAGTTGTGCAAGCTGCTTTAAAAAAAACCAAGCTTCTTAATTATTTCGAAGAAATCTTCACTTGCACCTCCGTAGGCTGTGGTAAGGATGCACCTCACATTTATAATGTAGCCCTTGAATTTTTGGGAACCGAAAAAA
>CAYMVC010000190.1:628-2648 GCA_964393755.1 uncultured Eubacteriaceae bacterium
TTTTCTATAAACCTATCAGTTGTATCTCCATTCTCTGTCATCATTAAATTCATAATCAGATAATTTGAATTGTCCATTTTAAATTCATTTAACAACCCAAGGGTTTTTCTATCGGATCCATTAAACGCAATATTATCATAAAGGCTTAGACATAATGCAATCGAAAAAGAAATAAAGAATTTTTCAATCTTTTCCTTATCTACATTAGGCGAATCTTCCATTGCATCTAATAAGCCTTTAATTTCATCAATTATTTGATCATAATTATCATCATATTTCTTTAGAATGGCATATAATATCTTATTTGGAATTTTATAAATACATTCAATAATTTCAGTCTTTTCAGTAGCATTTAAAATACTGAATTGGCTTACTAAGGATTTAGAAATAATCTCCATGTACTTAATGGCTCTATTTATGTTATTTGGAAACTTCTCTATTTCACTTTCATCATAATCGTAGATGCTTACATATCTTATCTCTTCTTCTTCCTTTTGAAGATGTCTCTCCCTCTCAGTAGCATGCTCTTTATAGGCCTGTCTGTCTGTACTATTAGGCGCTGGTATGTTATCTAGCTGAGCTTTTTTAAGAAATCTAATGTTAGATTCATCAAAGTTTAATTCTTCAAATGAGTCCAAAATCATATTCACCTGTTTACAAAGGTTTAATACCATTTTTGTATTGCTCCTTAAGTAAGATAAAAATAATAAAATTGTATCATTAATTCCAAAACAAATGTTATTTAAGATATAATGTAATTCTTCTATATCTGGACCATTTCGTTCTATTAGCTTATTTATCTTCTTTGCTACAAAATAAGATAATAAATTTCTATTAGAAAACTCATAATTTAGGCTCCCTCTGGATTCTTGAATAATTTTAGATTTTAACGAGGACTCCATAAATCTTTGAATATCAATTTTAATAGCATAATCTTTGCAATATTGATTTATTATTTCTTCAATCTTTGTTGAAGAAATAATTTCGGTTTTATTGAAATGCATATAGAATGCTATTTCTTCAAGTGAAATCATAAAATCTTCCACTTCATTTTTATGTGAGTTTTTGATGATTGAATTTCTAATATTGGTCTCAAATATTAAATTAAATACACCCTCTCCTCTTCTTTCCTGTGCATGTTGCCCTAAAAAGAATTTTATGTATTGTATTATAAAGTCAGGAGTAAGGTTAAATAAACCAAATTTTTTCAAAACAAAAGCATCAACTACCCTTATCAGATTATCGATATCATCTCTGCAAATTTTAGAAGAATTTAGTTCACAAACCTTTACTATTAGTTCTTCTCTTTTATCCTTATAAAAGTCAGAAATAATATAGTTTTCTATATCAGATTCATATTTTATAGCATTTTTTACAGGTTCTATTAAATTAACATCGAACATTTCATTAGTTGATAATATTACATATCCAACATTATCGACTAGGTACTCCAACAACTTGTCCCGGTTCCCGACATGCTTTATATTATTAAAATCATCAACAAAGATTATTTTTTTATCCTTATCCAATTGTTCATATCTATTAAAATCCACTGATTCCTCACTATACTGTTCCTCAAATAAGTCTCTAAGTAATTTGTTGATTTTTTTAGACCTATAATCATCGCTTCCTAAATATAATGGTGTAAAACCCCTCTCTAATGATACTTTATAGAGATACTTTAAAAGTGATGACTTTTATTATTTTCTATATGTTGTACTCCCTTGGCTACATGTTCATGTCCTTGAAAAATTATTTCTGAATTTTTAAGTAAAGTATCTTCTAAAGAATTTTTAGAATCCCACCTAAACCACTCAGTGCTGTGATGCATAACTGTTATAGCTAAATCAGCATAATCCTTTTTAGACAGAGAGTACAGTTGATTTTCAGGAAAATAATGAAGTTCTTTATTATCCATTTTTTTAGTTGAAAAAGGTGCAGTATTAATAAGATTAGCCTGAATAGTAAAATTACCAAATTTGATTATCTTTACATCGCATGGTTCATTTTTTTGTACATA
>CAYMVC010000191.1:0-2639 GCA_964393755.1 uncultured Eubacteriaceae bacterium
TAAAAATACCTATGCCTATAAGATTATCCAATTAATTAAAAAAGAGGGCTATAATCCCATCTTTGACACTTGGAGCATATAAGAACCCTGGAAGGTGTTGGGAACAACACAATCCAGGGTATTATTATATTTTAAAAAGTGCACAATGTTTTATTCTTTTTAGTATCATTAAAAATATTTTTCATAACTTTAGGACTAACTATTTCATAGTCAGTCCTAAACCCAAAAGCCTCGTGTAAGGCATCGGTAAAGTCTGTCCTTGTATAGGTTGGAATATAACCTTCCCCCGGTACATGATAAAAATTCATACTCTTTAGACCCTTAATTATTTCACTACTTGTAAACTCTTCTTTTAAATATTTTTCCAAGTACCTGTATAATACTAATGCTAGATAACATGTAGTAAAGTGGGCCTTAATTCTTTCATCTTTTTTTACATATGCAGGTCTTGCCTTAAAGTCGCTTTTCATTATTCTAAAACATTCTTCTATTTCCCATCTTCTGTGGTTAATCCTAATAATAGAGCTAGCCTCATCTTCTAAGTTAGTGCATACACCATAAAAGCCATCATACATTTCCTCCCCAGCTATAATATCAGTATCTATACTATAAATAGCCTTATCAGCTAGTTCGCCATCTTCAGTAACATTAATAGATGATATGAAACGTTTATAATCATTCTGGCTACTTTTATGTACATCCCTTGGTCTAGCTTTAATTAACTTTTCTGCCCTTTGTAATTGTCTGTTTCTAATTTCCCTTTGATAATCCCTATATTTAAGAGAAAAAGTTATAATAAGCTTTTGCTCTAATCCATCTTCATTTATCCATCTCTCCTTATAAAAGGTTTCTGATTGATACCTTTCATAGGTCTTTTCATCCTTATCCAAAAGACTTATGTCATACAATCTATTTTCCCCTGATAAGGACCATCCCTTGGGGCTAAGAGCCCACTCCTTTAGATGCTTTTTAAGTTTTTTAACAGATTGAGTCGTAATAAAAGCTCTTCCATTTTTATTATTAAATTTACGATTAGCTGTTCCCGATAAACCTGCATCAGTGCAGACTATAAATTTTGATAACTCAAAATCCTTAAAGATTCTTTTTTCCAAAGGTCTTAAAGTGGTCTGCTCATTAGTATTACCACTATGAATATCAAAGGCTAAAGGAATGCCATCACCATCCATAAACAATCCCATACTTACTATAGGATTAGGTTTTTTATCCTTACTAAAGCCGTACTGTTTAAGACCTTCTTCCTGTTCTATCTCAAAGAAATAATTAGTGCAATCATAATAAAGAACCTTATCATTCCTTTTGGAAATAGAAAGACTATTTTTATATAACATAGATTGAATAAAATCATACTCTGTGCATATAATATCCAATGCTCTATAGACATGTTGAAGCTCAAAATCAGGCTGCTCTAATAAAAACTTAGATTCCTGGTAGGTATTTAGCTTAGATGAAGGAAAGAGAACCCTACCATATAATAATCTGGAAAGAATAGAATCAAGATTAAAAGTAAATTTATATTTATCAGAAATATCATTACAAATTTTATGTAATCCCAGTTGATGATAAATCTTTTGTAAAAAAAGATAACCCCCATTAAAAGAAGACTGTAAGTTTTTGTTCATTATTTTAGACTGGGAAAACTTTATTATAACTTCCCGGGTTAGTTCCTTTTCAGCTTTAGTAAGTTTCTTGGCATAAGCTTTCCCCCAAGCTATAGGGTCTTTATGAATTTTAGATAGATCTTCATAGGTGCCAAGTTTTTCAACAACTTTCGATGAACGTTTACCGTTTTCATATGTAGACTTAACAATATATAAAGAAGCAGCATTTTTGGATTCAACTACCTGTAGACGCATTAGATAACACCTCCCAATACGTATATTATAACACATTGTTAAACATTGTGCACTACTTATATGAAATAATTGACAAAAAAATAAAGCCTACCAATGGCTTCAGCGTTTTTTAAAGAGTGTAAGTGTCAAACACCCGAATCTTCAAGATTTTTATATGGTAAAGGCTAGAGTCATTGAAAATAAAGAAACACAGATAGTAGAATCTATGTTATAATATATGATGTTGCACTTAAAATCAGTTTAGACCATAAAAATTTCTTTTATTATCCTATTTGGATGATATACACAATTCGTTTTAACCTTTTATCTAACAGGTATCCTAAACCTGTCATTATACTGGCTAAATCAGCCAAGTGTCTAAACCCATTTATCATCTTGCTCTCCCAGGGAGATATTTTCCTTGGTGGAGGTCCAGATTATCCAAATTTAATCTTTTTTAATCTATGTAATAACCAGGTAAGAATTTTAGCCTTTGTTTTTCCGTGCAAAATTTTCTGCCTTGGTTTTCTATAAAAAAAATAAAATGAAGGGAATTGAAGTATGGACTTTTTTATTACACTACAGAATGTTTCAGTTTTATTTCTATTAATTGTTGTTGGTTATATTGTTGGAAAGGCGGGTATAATTTCCGAAAAGGGGCAAAAGGAATTATCCAATTTGGTTTTAAAGGTGACCTTGCCGGCTACCATTATACTGGCCTTACAATTAGAATATACAGTGGAAAGATTTAATACCTCCTTAAATATCATGTTAATAATGATAATA
>CAYMVC010000192.1:0-2624 GCA_964393755.1 uncultured Eubacteriaceae bacterium
ATTAAAGGCGGAAAAAACACTAAAAAGTATTAACCCTTTAAAAATTGAAATTCTCTCAGATTATAGAACTATAATAATTAGTTTTTTACTATCTGCAGGTGTGTTTTATCTGGTTAGATTTTTAGAAGATATACTATATCATGTTTATATAGCAAAATATTACCTAGTCATTCATACTATTATTGAATTCGCCAGTATAATAATGTATATTGCCAGTTTTTTAGTTATCTTTTATGTGGGTGAAAGAGATAGAAGGTTAAGGATGAAGGTACTGGCAGGAGTGTTACTCTTTGTTGGTGCCATTGATTTTTGGCATACTTTTTCTTATGATGGTATGCCTGGTTTACTTGTGAATAGTTCAAAGCAATCTGCTACCCTATATTGGATTATAGGGAGGCTGGGATTTGCTGGAGGAATATTAGCTAGTAGTTTTATTTCAATTAGAACCAAGATCAGGAATACAAGAAAGTGGGCAATAGCAGGGGCTCCAATCATTCTTTCACTATTTATTCTTTTATATGTAAGTTATTTCCCAAATAATTTTCCTGACCTTTTTATAGAGGGCTATGGCCTTACCAAAACAAAACAATTCTTAGAATATATAATAATTATTATGCTGGTTATTAGCTTTATTATGTTTTTAAAAGAATATAATAGGACAAAGGCAGCGATATTGCCCTTATTTCTATCAGCCTTAATTATCAGTATATTCTCAGAGTTAGCCTTTGTAAGTTATTTTAATGTATATGACACATACAACCTTTTAGGACATTTATATAAATTAATTGCATCCTATGCAATATTCAAGGTATTATTTATTTTTAATATCGATTTTCCTTATAGTAGGTTGGATAGGGCGGAAAGAGAAATCAGTAGGTATGCCAACAACCTTGAAGACCTTGTGACATTAAGGACTGAAGAAATCAATGAGGCAAGCTTGGAAATGGTAAGGGATTTAGAATATGCTAAAACAATACAAAAGGCCATAATGTCAGTAAAACATAATAGATATGATAGTTTAGAGGTATATAGTGAATATATCCCTTATGAAAAAATAGGGGGAGACTTTTATGGTTTTATAGATTTAAGTGAAGATAAACTGGCTTTTTTCATCGGAGATGTTGCCGGTCATGGCATCCCTGCAGCAATGATGACTATTTTTATGAACCAAAAAATAAATACAGAAAAGATATTTCAGGATGGCTCCAATAAGATTTATTCTCCTAAGAGGGTGTTAACAAATCTTTATAAGGAATATAACAAGACTGATTTTCCCTTGGAAATGTATGCTGTAATGCTATATGGAATCTATAATAAAAAAACTAGGCTACTAACTTTTTCATCAGCTGGTTTAAATACCTATCCTCTAATTTATAAGGAAAATGGAATTGTTGATATATACAAACATACTGGCTTTCCAATCTGCAAGTATAACAAAAACTACCAACCGGATTTTAAAAATTTTGAGATTCAATTAAGCGGAGGAGACAAGGTTTTATTTTATACTGATGGAATAGTTGATTTACCCAATAGAAGGGGAGAATTTTTTGGAGAATCCAGACTAATTAAATTGTTAAAAGAGTATGGTCATCTTCCACCGGAAAAACTTTCCCAGGAAATACTCAAAAGATTAAGGAATTTTGCCCAGGGAGTCAAAGTTAACGATGATATTCACTATATAATAATGGAAGTTAAGTAGGGAAAATTCCCAATAGGTAGGTGAACTTTAGTGAAGAGGATTAAATTAGTCTACAACCCTATATCTGGAGACGGAGGATTTAGAAATGAGTTAGATCTTGTAATAAAGACCTTTCAGGAAAGGGATTATATGGTGGAAATCTTACGAACCAGCGAAAAACCCATTGAAGAGGTCTTTATTAAAGAATCAATAGATTTCTTTGCAAAAACTATTATAGTTGTAGCTGGTGGAGATGGTACAGTTAGTCAGGTAATAAATATAATGCTAAAAAACAATGTTAATGTTCCCCTGGGTATTATACCAATGGGTACTGCCAATGATTTAGCTAGTTATCTGGGAATGACTAGAAACATAGAAGAGTGTTGTAATATAATAATGGATAATCACCAAATAAAAATGGATGCGGGAAAGATTAATGATAACTATTTTGTAAGTGTTGCCAGTGGCGGATTGGTGGCTACAGTACCACAGGCTACAGATGTGAAGTTAAAAAACACCCTAGGCAAATTAGCATATTACTTAAAGGGACTGGAAGAAATACCAGCATTTCGCCCTATATCCATTTCTTTAGAATCCCCTGATTATAATTACAAGGGGGACTTATTATTCTTTTTAGTATTGAATGGCCAATATGCAGGGGGATTTAAAAAGATTGCTCCAAGGGCATCTGTAAATGATGGTAAATTTGATGTAATTCTTTTTAAAAATTATAATTTACCAATACTGGCAAAGTTATTTTTCAAATTGCTAATGGGAGAACATATAAATGACCCGGAAGTGATTTTTTTTCAAACAGACAAAATAGTGATTAAACCATATTTAAATACGAATCTGATTCTGACAGATATAGACGGAGAAGCAGGACCCCCATTACCTTTGCACATAGAAAACAATCATAAAGTATTATCTATAATAGTAAATGGGG
>CAYMVC010000193.1:0-2607 GCA_964393755.1 uncultured Eubacteriaceae bacterium
CTGGAGCAGATGTTTGGATTGTGGATGAAGGTCTAGATTTAATTACCACTGGCCACATGGGTCACCACAATTTTAAGTATAATGATTTACCCCAAGATGCAGAAAAGGTGGTCCAGGAAGTCTTTTTAGGAAAGACTACCTTTAGTCAGGGTTTTAGTGATCTTTTAAATACACCTACCTTAACTATTGGTGCCCCTATCAAACAGGGAGAAAAGGTTATTGGTGCTTTATTATTACATTCCCCGGTGGAGGGGATAAATAGAGCAATTTCTTCTGGATTGGAAATATTGGCGATTTCCTTATTTATTGCTTTACTAATAGGAATTATCTTTTCCATTATGGTGGCATTAGGTTTTACAAAACCCTTAAGGAAAATAAACACCACTGCCTTAAGGCTTGCCGATGGAGACTATAGTATAAAAACAAATATAAGGCAAAAAGATGAAATCGGGGAACTAGCTTCCACCATTGATATTTTAAGTGAAAGGCTATATAAGGCAGACAAGGAAAGGGAAAACTTAAACAAGTTACGTCAGGACTTCTTGGCTAATATATCCCATGAATTAAGGACACCGGTAACTATTATAAGGGGCTCTCTAGAAGCATTGAATGATCAAGTAGTTACCCAAGCTGATCAGGTAGAGGATTATTATAGGCAAATGTTAGAGGAAAGTATCTATTTACAAAGACTGGTTAATGATCTATTAGAACTATCTAGACTTAGAAACTTGGATTTTAACATAGTGAAGGAAGACTTGAATTTTTCTGATGTAATTAAGGATACTCTTCGAAGTGTTGAATATATGGCTAGGAAAAAGAATATTACCATAAATAGTAGGTTAGATAAGAAGGTATTTATGATAGAAGGGGACTATGGTAGATTAAGGCAAATGCTTTTGATAATCTTAGATAATGCTATAAAATTCTCCTCCACTGGTGAAAAGGTGGAAGTAGATCTTAAAAATGGTCTTCTTACTATAAGGGATAGGGGTATTGGAATTTCTAAGGCTGACCTTCCTTATATATTTGATCGTTTCACTAGGATAAAATCTGAGAAAAATAAAAAAGGTACCGGATTAGGCTTGGCTATTGCCAAGGAAATAGCCCAAAGGCATAATATGAAAATTACCATAGACAGCGAAGAGAATACAGGAACAACTGTTAGACTAGTGGTTAGTGATTAGTGGTTAGTGATTAGTGGCTAGTGATTAGTGATTAGTGATTAGAAGGTAGGGGATGGGCTCTGCCCTTCCCGTTGTGGTCGTCCGAAAGTTGGAGGTTGGGAATGGTTTTGTAGGGGAGACCATTGGTCTCCCGTAAAGGGATCGGGGTCCTCACTGCTCCCTGCCTTTGTCCCTATGTGTTGCATAAGTAAAAAACTTATTTTACTTGAATAGCCTGGGAATTTTCCCAAAGACCATGAATATTGCAATAGCTTAAAGCATAAAGGGTACCAGACTCCTGTAAAGCCAATTCTGTTTTGCCAACATAATCTGTAATTACATCATATTCTCCATGGGCTCTAAAAGAAAAATCTGCAATTTCAACTGGAAATTTAACTTTTTCTGGTTTAAAGAATACTTTTATCCAGGCAATATGATGTTCTAAGGTGTTTGGATGGGAAATCTCATCCCCTATAGATACCTGTAATTCAAAGGTTTCATCTACCCCAACACTTTCAGGTGCATGTAATACGGGAACATGTTTTTCCCCTTTCCAATCTCCACTTTGCAATAATTCGCCGAATTTACTCATATTAATCTCCTCCTAAGACATTTTCATTATTAATTTCGTTACTACACTAAGTTATACCCAAAATAAAAATATAAAAACAAATATTTATCTTATGGTAAAACCCCTTGATTAATATTTTTACATCTGGTAGAATTCTATAAAGATTAATTAAATATAATTTTACTATGAAGAAGACTAGTAGTTATCCATGGTTATAATAAAGAGAATAGGTTAATTGGTGGAAAATCTATAGTACATGGTTAATGAATTACAACTTCGGAGTATTAATTGGGCAGCCATTCCTTACATGGTTAGAGGCATCTAAAAGATGTGAATTAAGGTGGTACCACGGTCATCTCGTCCTTACAGGAGATGGCTTTTTTTATTTTTAGAAAATATGCATGGAGGTAAATTAAATGAAAAATGTAATGGATATTTTACAAGAACGGGGTTTTATAGAGCAGGTAACCCATGAGGAAGAATTAAGGGAACAATTAGGAAAGGAATCTACAACATTCTATATAGGTTTTGATGCCACTGCTGACAGTCTACATGTGGGTCATTTTGTTCAGATTATGGTCATGTCCCATATGCAAAGGGCAGGTCACAGACCAATAGCTTTAATAGGTGGAGGGACCACTATGGTAGGAGACCCTTCAGGTAAGACGGATATGAGAAAAATGCTTACTATAGAGGAAATCCAGGCTAATGGGGAAGCTTTTAAAAGGCAGTTTTCTAAGTTTCTAGACTTTTCTGAGGGAAAGGCCCTTATGATGAATAATGCAGATTGGTTATTAAATCTAGAATATGTGCCCTTCCTAAGGGAAATAGGTGTCCACTTTACAGTAAACAGGATGTTATCGGCAGAAGCAT
>CAYMVC010000194.1:0-577 GCA_964393755.1 uncultured Eubacteriaceae bacterium
TATTGTTGTTCAATAGGCTCTTATCTGGGGCTGGAACAGCTGTTCTTATTGTATTGTCCCCCCTTTTAGTAACAATGTTTTTTGATGATAGGACCATAGGGACAGCAATGGGTATTTTTAATATGGGGGTTCCCTTAGGGACTGTTATAGCAGCTAATCTTTTTGGTTACCTGGGTTTATTGTTAAACTGGAAAACTATAATAATCGGGGTTGCCTGCTTTACAATACTAGTTTTGCTTCTTGTATGGTTTTTACTGGATCTACCTAAGAAGGAAAAGGAAGATACTAGTCCTTCAAAAATAAAGCTTAATCTAGGATTGAGTTTATGGTTACTGGGGGTTATTTGGATGATAGCTAACGGTCAACAATTGGCATATACCACTTTTGCTCCCCAATTCTTTCAATTATCAGGCTTCTCTATACAAAAATCTGCTTTGTTAACAAGTATGATAATGCTAATTTCTATATTTTTGGCTCCTGCTTTGGGAATTCTAATAGATAAAACTAATAAAATAAAACCTTTCATCTTGATAGGAAGTATTATCATAATAATTGGGTTTTATTTGCTAACCACATC
>CAYMVC010000194.1:587-2583 GCA_964393755.1 uncultured Eubacteriaceae bacterium
ATCACTAACTCTTTGTGCCATACTATTAGGGATAGGATTTTCCTTTATACCAGTTTCAATCTTTTCATTATTACCCAAAGTGGTTAAACCGGAAGAGACTGGTATGGGTTTAGCCTCCATTACTGCTACCTCTTGTTTAGGTATTACCCTTGGACCAGTGGGCTTTGGTACCCTTTTAGATTTGACAGAGGAAAACTTCTCCATAGGCTTTATCCTATTATCCATTTTCTCTTTTATAAGTATATTGACCTTAATGAAAATAAAACCTAAAGATAATCAATGACTTTTTAAACCCCTATTAATATTTAAAATAATAGGGATTTTTGTTTAAAAGTATTCAATTCTTTTTTCTTTTACTATTCCATAAATAAGTTTAATCGGTTCTATCCTATCTTGACTATAGGTATAGGCATTAATTAGCCGGGACTTTATATTTTCAATTTCTTTTGTATTACTATGTATTTTGCCTATACTTTCACCCTTATTCACAAAATCCCCTACTTTTTTGGAAAGATATATACCTACCCCCAAATCTATTTTACTATCTATTTTATCCCTTCCTGCTCCTAACATTAATGCCCCCATGCCCACTTCATCTCCCTTAATATCCTTAATAAATCCATCTTGGGCTGATATTATATCAAAAATATATTTAGCCTGGGGTAACAATTCTGGTTGATCTATTAGTCTAGCATCTCCCCCTTGAGCAATTATTAATTCCCTTAATTTTTCCAAGGCTCTACCATTTTGTATAACCCTGTTTAGCTTTTCCCTGGCTTCCCTCTCATCCTTTGCTAGTTTTGCCAATATTAACATCTGGGACCCTATAGCTAAAGATAATTCATATAAATCATCGGGACCATTCCCCTTTAAAGTCTCTATTGCTTCCCTAACCTCTAAGGCATTTCCCACTGCTCTTCCTAAAGGTTGATCCATATTTGATATAAGGGCAATAGTTTCTTTCCCTAGGTCATTTCCAATGGCCACCATAGTTTTAGCCAGGTCAATGGAATCCTCTATGGTCTTCATAAAGGCACCCCTTCCTGTTTTTACATCTAAAACAATGGCATCAGCGCCTGATGCAAGTTTTTTACTCATAATGCTTGCCGCAATAAGAGAAAGATTATCTACTGTTGCTGTAACATCCCTAAGGGCATAAAGCTTTTTATCTGCTGGTGCTAAATTCCCAGTTTGGGAAGCAATAGAGATGTTGATATTATTTACATTCTTAATAAATTCTTCTTTAGATATATCTGCCCTATAACCTTTAAAAGATTCTAATTTATCTATAGTCCCCCCAGTATGACCTAATCCCCTGCCGGACATTTTTGCCACTGGTGCCCCCACTGCTGCAACCATAGGACCTACTACAAGGGTGGTGGTATCGCCAACTCCGCCTGTACTATGTTTATCTACCTTTATGCCCCTTATTGGGGATAGGTCTAAAATATCACCAGAATTAATCATTGCTTTTGTTAAAAAAACCGTTTCATCCCGGTTCATCTTTTGAAAGAAAAGGGTCATCATAAAAGCAGATGCTTGATAGTCGGGAATTATACCCTGGCTATAGCCCTCAATAAAAAAATCTATTTCTTCCTTTGTTAGAACGGCTCCCTTTCTTTTTTTTAAGATAATATCGTACATCCTCACTATAATTCCACCTCTTCAATAATTCCCTTTACAAGCTTTATAAACTTCGGTCCTGTTTCCCTTGCCACCTTTAAAACCTCTTTATGATCAACAGATATAAGGTCATCAGCAATAGCCATATCAGTAACACATGAAATACCTAGGACTGGCAAACTACTGTGTCTTGCTACTATTACCTCTGGTACCGTGGACATACCCACAGCATCTCCTCCCATTAACCGCAACATTTTTAATTCTGCCTTAGTCATATAGTTTGGTCCACTAATTCCCACATAGACCCCTTTTTCTGTTTTAATACCGTATCTTTCCCCAACCCCTTGTCCCAAGGAAATCAAGTCCTTATTAT
>CAYMVC010000195.1:0-2576 GCA_964393755.1 uncultured Eubacteriaceae bacterium
GCTGCAAAGCTATTATTTGGTGATTTTAGTGGAGATGCTGATGTTCCCTCTTCAGAACTCTCTAAAAAGGATTTGGAGGAAGGATTAGATATTATCAGCCTCTTACAAAAAGCAGAATTAATAGGATCTAGGGGAGAAGGACGTAGACTAATCCAACAAGGGGGAATTTATATTAATGAAGAAAGAATCGATGAAATTGATCTTAATATTACCTTAGAAGACTTTTCTCAAGATAGCCTTATGATTAGAAAGGGAAAAAAGGTCTACCATAAGGTTATATTGGTATAGAAAAGAATTATTGGGTAAACTAAGACCTATCAAAAGTTAGGAGAAAACTATGGGAAAAGTTGAAATAGTAGCAACAAGCACCTTTGGATTAGAGGCGATTGTTGCCCAGGAAATTAGAGATTTAGGATTTGATGATATAAAGGTTGAAAATGGAAGGGTTACTTTTATTGGTGATCTAGATGCTATTCCAAGGGCAAATCTTTGGCTGAGGACAGCAGATAGGGTTTTTGTAAAGATGGGGGAATTTAAGGCACTTACCTTTGACCAACTCTTTGAAAAAACAAAGGCTCTCCCTTGGGAAAAGTGGATACCTAAGGATGGAAAGTTTCCTATATATAAGGCAAAATCTGTTAAGTCTAAGTTGTTTAGCCTTTCTGATTGTCAATCAATAGTGAAAAAGGCAGTGGTAGAAAGACTTAAAAGTAGTTATTCCACAGATTGGTTTAAAGAAACAGGGGGGGAATATCCTATACAGGTATCCCTATTAAAGGATGTGGCTAGCCTACTTATAGATACCAGCGGGGTAGGTCTCCATAAAAGGGGCTACAGGGAATATGGTAATGATGCACCTATTAAGGAAACCCTTGCAGCCGCCCTTGTAATATTATCAAGATGGAAGCCACCCAGGGAATTTATTGATCCCTTATGTGGTTCAGGAACTATTGCCATTGAGGCAGCAATGATTGGGAAAAATATAGCCCCTGGCTTACAAAGAAGTTTTGTATCTGAGGAATGGACCCAACTTCCCCAAGACCTGTGGAAAAGGGCAAGGGCTCAGGCAATGGGAGCCATTGAGGTGGAAAAGGATTTCAAGATTCTAGCCTCTGATATTGACGGCCGTGCCCTAAGCCAAGGTAGAACAAACGCTCTTAAGGCTGGGGTAGATGATTGTGTATTCTTCCAAAGGTTACCGGTCCAAGAGCTAAGGTCAAAAAAGAAATATGGGGTGATAATAACAAATCCTCCTTACGGTGAGAGGCTGGGTAAGGAAAAAGAAATCTTAGCCCTCTATAAGGATATGGGAAAGGTGTTTAGGAATCTAGATTCCTGGTCATATTTTATCATCACTTCCCATCCAGAGTTTGAAAAGTATTTTGAGCAAAGGTCTGATAAAAACCGTAAACTTTATAATGGAAGGATACTAACCTATCTATATCAGTACTTTGGAAAACTACCTCCTAGAAGAAATAATAAATAAGATAAAACTTTTTAAAATAGTTGCATCCGCAACTATTTTTTAGTATACTTATATATGGTTGCGGATGCAACTAATTTTTATTTAGTGGGAAAAACCTACTTTTAAGGAAGGGTAACGATGGAATATAATGAAAATATAGGAAAATACATCTCATTTATCTATAGAACAGGCCAGTGCTACATAAATAGGAGGCTGGAATCTTTTAATATTGGTAGTGGTCAATTTGCCTACCTTATGGTTTTATTTCATAGGGATGGGATTAGCCAGGAAGCAATAAATGAAATGGTCAAGATGGATAAGGCTACTACGGTCCGGGCAATAAAAAAGCTAATTGACCAAGGATATGTATATAGAAAAAGAGACTTAAGGGATAAAAGGTCCTATAAGATATTTTTAACAGAGGGGGGAATTTCTTTAAAACCCACTATTTTAAATATTTTAAAGGAATGGAATAGTCTATTATTAAAGGATATGGATGATGAGGAAAAGAATTTTGCATTGAGGTTATTGGGGAAAATGACAGAAAACATCTCCCAATTCAAGAATAACTAATAATATGGAGGAGTAAGGATGACAGAAAGAAATGAAATGTTGGGAAATGAAAGTATTGGGAGATTGCTAATGGAGCTATCTATTCCGGCTACTATTGGCATGATAGTCCAGGCCTTATATAATCTTGTGGACACTATCTTTGTAGGACAGGGTGTAGGTGTGATGGGCATTGCCGGTGTTTCGGTAGCCTTTCCTATTCAGATGATAATAATGTCCTTTGCCCAAATGTTTGGCATCGGTGGAGCTTCAATAATTTCCAGGAGTCTGGGGGCTCAGGATGTTGACAAGGCAGAGAGAACTATGGGGAATGTGTTTTCCCTAGTCTTTCTTTTAAGTGGGCTTATTACCATATTAGGTATTATATATATAAAACCTCTTTTGGTCTTATTTGGAGCGACTGAGGATATTATGGGTCATGCCATAGACTATAGCTCTGTTATTTTATGGGGGACTGTATTATTTTCCTTTGCCATGGCAAGTAATGCCATAATTAGGTCAGAGGGAAATGCCAAGATTGCCATGAATACAATGTTAATTT
>CAYMVC010000196.1:0-2548 GCA_964393755.1 uncultured Eubacteriaceae bacterium
AAAGGAACAACAAAATTTATTAGTTAGATTAGGTACAAGGTTTTCAGAAATTATTGAACAATGTGGTGGTTTTTCCCAACAACCGGGAAAAGTTATTATGGGTGGACCAATGATGGGAGTAACTCAATTCTCAATAGAAGTACCAGTGATTAAAGGAACATCCGGTATTCTTGTGCTAAATGAAGATGAAGCAAATATACCAGATCCAACACCTTGTATAAGATGTGGAAAATGTGTGGAGGTATGTCCTATAAATTTACTACCTTTATATATTTCCGCCTATGCATTAAATGAGCAATACGATATGGCTGAAAAATATAAGGCCTTAGATTGTATCGAATGTGGATCCTGTTCTTATATTTGCCCTTCAAGAAGACCTTTAGTGCCATCTATACGGTTGGCAAAAAGGGAGATAGTAGCGCAAAAAAGGAAATGATAGGAGGTTATAACAATGAAAGATAATGAGATATTTTTGACTGCTTCATCTTCACCACATATACGAACTAAAGAAGATGTTAGTGTGATAATGAGAGATGTAGTTATTGCACTTTTGCCAGCCTTTGCTTGTGCAGTATATTTCTTTGGTATTAATGCACTAGTCTTAGTGATTTCTTCAGTACTTTCTGCTGTAATAGCAGAGGCCTTAATACAAAAGCTTACTAAAAAACCTATAACGATAAATGACTGGAGTGCGATTGTAACTGGTTTATTGCTGGCTTTTAACCTACCCCCAAGTGCACCTTGGTGGCTTGCTATTATCGGCTCTGCTTTTGCTATATTGATAGTAAAACATGCATTTGGTGGAATAGGACAGAATTTTATGAATCCTGCTTTAGCAGCAAGGGCATTTTTATTGGCATCCTGGCCTACAAAAATGACAGCCGGATTTGTTTTACCAAGGACCTTAGACGCAGTTTCTTCGTCTACACCTCTTGGAATGCTTCATGCTGCTGATGCTACAGCTACAGCTACCGCTGAGGCTTCCGCTACTTTGACAGCAGTAGATTTACCAAGTTATATGGACTTATTTTTAGGTAATGTGGCAGGTGTAATAGGAGAAACCTCAGCTATTGCACTGCTTATAGGATTTGCATATTTATTGTTTAGAGGAGTTATTTCCTGGAGAATACCGGTTATTTATATTGGTGTTGTAGGGGCAATGACTTTTGCCTTTGGTGCTAATGGGCTATTTACTGGTGACGGAATTTATCATATATTATCTGGTGGTTTGATGTTAGGAGCTATATTTATGGCTACTGATTATTCATCATCTCCCGTAACTCCTAGGGGGCAAATTATATTTGCACTAGGTTGTGGAATTTTAACTAGTGTTATAAGGCTTTGGGGCGGATATCCAGAGGGGGTTTCCTATTCCATATTACTTATGAATGTTGCTGCTCCCTTAATAGATAAATATACTATACCCAAAATATATGGGGAGGTGAAAGTTAATGCGTGAAATAATTAAATTGGCAGGCATATTGTTTGTTATCACCGCAATAGCTGCTGTTTTATTAGGTTTTACTAATATGGCCACTGCAGATAAAATAGAACAACAACTAATTCAAGAAAACATAAATGCCCGTAAGGCAGTGTTACCAAAGGCTACTGAATTTAAAGAATTAGAAGATGAGGAATTAAATAATACTATTCAAAAAGATTTTCAAATAATAGAAGAAGTCTATGAAGGTTTAGATGAAGAGGAATTAGTAGGTTATACCTTTAAAACCACACCAAAGGGTTTTGGAGGACAGATGGTGATAAATGTGGGTATATCATTGGATGGTAAAGTTTCAGGTATTAAGGTTGTTAGTCACACTGAGACCCCTGGTTTGGGAGCAAAATCTACAGAGGAAAACTATCAAAATCAATATAAGGATAAACCAATTGAGAACCCTCTGGAGGTAGTGAAAAGCTCCCCTAGTAGTGAAAATGAAATTGAAGCTATAACAGGTGCTACTGTTACCACTAATGGAGTGACAGATGGGGTAAATATTGCTATTGATTTTTTTAAAGAATACTTAAAAGAAGATTAAAATAGATTAAACCTATGGGAGGTGAATCTTTGTGAAATTCGGAAAGATTATGATGAATGGTATTATTAAGGAAAACCCCACCTTTAGACTATTAATAGGAATGTGTCCTACCTTAGCTGTTACTACTGCAGCAATAAATGGGCTAGGTATGGGGCTATCTACAGCAGCAGTATTAGTAGGGTCAAATGCAGTAATAGCACTTTTAAAAGATGTGATTCCTTCTAAAATCAGGATTCCAGCTTTTGTCGTAGTTATTGCTTCATTTGTAACAATTCTAGGGATGCTCTTAAAGGCATACATGCCTGCTTTAGATAAATCGTTAGGGCTATTTATACCATTGATAGTGGTAAATTGTATTATCTTAGCAAGAGCAGAATCCTTTGCATCAAAAAACGGTGTTGTAGGTTCTATTGCAGATGGTCTAGGAATGGGTTTAGGCTTTACCTTGGCATTAACTATTTTAGCAAGCATAAGAGAATTATTTGGTACCGGTAGTATATTTGGAATATCTA
>CAYMVC010000197.1:0-2488 GCA_964393755.1 uncultured Eubacteriaceae bacterium
AATCAGATCTCTATTAATAGGATAGGGAAGAATGTTTTTCTGACCAAATTGGTCTTGTAACCTTCTCCTGATGGAAACAAGGTCAATATAGTTTTCAAAAGCCAGCTTTCTTATCAAGCTCCTAATATGAAAGTCCATTAAAATCTTCTTGCCATCCTTATCTAATATTAGGGATAGGTCCCCCCTACCCTCTATATATTTTGGAATAGCATAAACTATTTTATAATCAGAAAGCTTATCCGACATATTCTTCATTCCTCCCTTCCTATACATATATTAACCGAACATGTGTTCGTAGTCAAATTGTTGTACTGATTTTGGGACAGGGGGGGAAATTTGGGATAGGGGATAGGAGGGGCAAAGCCCCTCCCTACACGGACGACCACAGGTCGCCCCTACTTTCAGACAGGCATGGTCGACTATCCTAACTCCCCACTGATCCCCAACCACTGACCACTAATCACTAGCCACTAACCACTAATCCCTATTTCAGTGTTTCAATTACCTTTGCCAATTGGTAAATACTCTGGGTTAGGCTGGATATCTTTCCTTCAAATCTCACTAATAGATAAATGGATATAACCATAGGAAAGCCATAGTTACCAATTTGTATCAAAAGATCTTCCACCTTTATTCCTCCTTGTAAAAAGATTTATATAAAAACCATAGATCTCTCGAAAAAAATTCGGGAGGGGCTGAGCCCCTCCCCTACACGGACGACCACAGGTCGCCCCTACCCACTAGCCACAAGCCACTAATCTTATTCTGTCATTTCAAATTCTTGAACTTCTGTAGTAATTAATTCTGCCTTTACCTTTTCAACAAAATCCCCACCGGAAGAGGTAAAGATATTATTTGATAAAATATCATCCATTCCCTGATTAACTTCTATTTCAGTTATATCATCCCTTGCATTGTCAACGGAAATTTTATTAGTTCTTCCTCCGGCATTTTTGAAAGTCATTTCCAGTTTTGTCTTTGCCATAATTTCAACCTCCTTTCTCTAATAATCCACCAATCCTACTTAAGCATTTAATAAGATTACATCTTCTACCCTATGGATTTCCTCCACTTCATGTTCTTGTAAATCTGCTAGGGTATTTGCCACATCATATACTGCCTGGTCTTCTGCACTTGGTTTAACATTAGAATAGGTCTTTGTTCTAAAAATCTCCTTCCCATCCCCATCAAGGCCAACAAATAATTTTAGTTGAAGCTTGGCACCATAAGCATATTTTTCAATTGCCATATTTCCACCTCCCTCCTATATTTAATAAATAGTAGGTAAGGTGAATATAAACCCATATAAATTTTAGGTTTATATTATTTCTTTCTGTAATCTTTTTAATGCTCGAGCCTTAAGCTTTATTAAGGACTGGTAGGATAGGCCCTTCCTCCTTGCTAGAGCCTTTAAGGTTATCCCTTTAAAATAATATTCATCAATAATCTCTTTTTGTTTTGGACTGAGTTTTTCTAGACTCCCATAAAGTAGTTTTTTTTCTTCCTTCCATAAAAAATCCCCCTCCAAACCGCCTTCTTCCTTTAAAATATCAATTAGACTAAATCCCCCATCATTTAAGGGTTGATCCAAAACCAATAATTCTTCCTTCTTTTTTCTTTCATTCACATAGTAATAAAAGACTTGTTTTTTTACATATCCGGGAAAAGGGACCCCTAGATTCTCATCAAATTCTTCTATAGCTTGTAAAATAACCACCCTTCCCTCCTGGAGCCAATCATAAAAGTTTTGATCCTTGCCAAAATACTTAATGATATTATTTATAAGTAAGGGCTTAAACTGTTCTAAAATATGTTCCTTAGCATCCCTATCCCCTTTTTTTGCCGCTAATACCTGGCTTTCTAGCAAACTCTTTTTCATAAAATCACCCCACTTGATTTGTGAGGCCGGCCTATTTCCTGCAGGTATTGGTATAATAATCTATTCTGGTGGATAAAAATATCTTGGACAAATAAAAAATTCCCTAGAACTATCAGATAGTTAGTTCCAAGGAATTCTTGATTTATAACATTAGTTTTGCCATCCAGAGCGAAAACGAAGAATCTTATAAGCATTGAAAAGATAAGATTCCTTGTTATACTGGAATTAGGGGAGTACTTTTTAGACTAATCTTTAATCCCCTTGGAGTATTAATTAATCCAAGGGGAGTTAATAATTCTTCCAAAGGTCTTGATTACTTATTTAAGCCTTCCTGCCTTAATATTTCAGCCTTATCTGTCCTTTCCCAGGGAAGGTCTATGTCTGTCCTGCCAAAATGCCCATAGGCAGCTAATTGTTTATATATAGGTCTCCTTAGGTCTAGGTCCCTTATAATCCCTGCAGGTCTTAAATCAAAGTGTTTCTTAACAAGCCCTATTATTTTACTCTCTTCTATCTTCCCTGTATTGAAGGTTTCCACATGGATAGAAACTGGATAAGCCACTCCTATAGCATAGGCAAGTTCCACTTCACATTTATCGGCAATACCGG
>CAYMVC010000198.1:0-1966 GCA_964393755.1 uncultured Eubacteriaceae bacterium
GCAGGTCCGCAAATAGTAAATGGGGATAAAAAAGAACTACTTTAGGAAATTTAAAATAACAATAGGGAAAAAAAATGGAGAAAACGAAGGATATTGGAAAAAAGATTAATCCATACTTTTTATTAATAATTGGTGTAATAGCGACATCATTTTCAGCAATATTTGTAAAGGGTTCCTTAAATACAGGGACCCCGCCTTTAATTATTGCTTTTTATAGGTTAGCATTCACATCAATTATATTGCTACCCTATTCAATAAAATTTAAAAGAAATGAATTTCATAACATTACAAAAAAAGATATTATTTTTTCAATCATAAGCGGTATTTTCCTAGCCCTTCATTTTCTGACATGGATTTCTTCCTTTAAATATACCTCAACCTTTGGATCCTTAGTACTAATGTCATTACAACCAATATATGTTGTGATAGGGTCATATTTTCTCTTCGATGAAAGAATATCTTACAAAGGAATGATTCCTGGTTCCATAGCCATATTAGGAAGTATTATTATAGGATTAAAGGACTTTACAATGGGAAAAGAAGTTTTTAAGGGAGACATATTAGCATTATTAGGTGGTGTATTTTTAGCAGGATATTTATTGATGGGAAGAAGTTTAAGAAAGAAAATTTCTATTTTCCCATATGTATCCTTGGTTTATAGTAGTTGTTCTATTATATTGCTTATAAGTGGACTATCCCAGGGAATAAGCTTTTTCCCTTATTCTTTTTTTAACTTTTTAATGTTTCTAGCCCTAGCTATAGTCTGTACAATTTTTGGACATACAATATTTAATTGGGCATTAGAATATATCCCTCCTGTGATTATATCTATTTCTTTACTTGGGGAGCCAATAGGGTCAGGTTTTTGGGCCTTTCTGATTTTTAAAGAAAGATTGTCTCTATGGCACTTTATAGGTGGAGGAATAATCATTTTTGGATTATATAGATTTATTTCAGAAATTGAATAAAAATATTACAGGTAATTTAATGTATTTTAAATTACCTGTAATAAATATTAAAAATTAATTAAATACATTTGCCTTAGATAGGAAATGTTTTGCTCTATTTATAGGTTTTCTTGAATTCTTTGCATATCTAAGCATTGAATACCCAGCTATTGCCCCGATTCCGAGTGTCCCTATAATCATGGCATTTTTTGCATTTTTAATGTTTTTTTCCATTGTGTACATGTTTTACTTCCCTCCTAATTAGAAGATATGATATTATTTTTTTAAATTATAATTTGTCATGTTTATTCTATGTATTTTTATTTAAAATAAAGCTGAAAAAAATTAACATTTAAATTTTAAAAAAGGAGATTAACCTATGTTATGTAAAAAAAAGACAAAAGAAGTCTTAGACATATTGGGAAACACATATCCTGAGGCTACCATAGCTCTTAATTTTAATACTCCCTTTGAGCTTTTAGTAGCCACAATACTTTCTGCACAATGTACAGATAAAAGGGTCAATATTATTACAGAAGATTTATATAAGAATTATAATAAGCCAGAAGATTTTGCTTCTTTAGATGTGAAAACCCTAGAGAAAATAATAAAATCCTGTGGGTTTTATAGGAATAAAAGTAAAAACATAATTGAAACTAGCAAAATTTTACTGGAAAAGCATGGTGGCCAAGTTCCAGAATCTAGGGAAGAATTAATGTTATTGCCTGGAGTAGGAAGAAAAACAGCAAATGTTGTATTAAGCAATGTTTTTGGCAAGGATGCTATTGCAGTTGATACCCATGTTTTTAGAGTTTCAAATCGGCTTGGTTTGGCAAATTCACAAAGGGTGGGGGAAACTGAGGAACAATTAATGAAAAATATCCCCAAAAACCAATGGTCTAAGGCACACCACCTATTAATACACCATGGTAGAAATATCTGTAAGGCAAGGGGACCTTTATGTGAAAAATGCCCTGTAAATTATATATGTGAATATTTTGCAAAGTCTAATAAAAAAT
>CAYMVC010000198.1:1976-2477 GCA_964393755.1 uncultured Eubacteriaceae bacterium
GAGATAAAATAGAAGTCAATACTTTTATCTTTATATAAAGGAGGATATTAGCATATGGAAGCCCTAGTTTTTAAGATAAGAAATAAAAAGATTTTATTATCTGTATTTATCCTTATTATCACTATTTTATTTATCTTTGCATACCTAGGTATTATTGCTTCAAGGGATATGATTTATCCAAACATAAAGATACAGGGAATAAATGTGGGAAAGTTAACCAAGGACCAGGGCAATGAAAAGTTGAATAAAAATTTAGACGAATTTTTAAGTAAAGACAAACTATTACTATCCCTTGATAAGAGAAATTGGGAATTCAACTATAATGAATTAGGTGTGAATTTTGATATAGACAGGTCTATTGAAAAGGCATATGAACTTGGGAAAGACGGTAACATTTTTTATAAAATAAAAGCATATTTGTTTTATAAAAAACATGGAGAGGATATTCCCCTCTATGTGGATATAAATAACTCCTATATAAAAAAACTAGTAGAAAAATTG
>CAYMVC010000199.1:0-2449 GCA_964393755.1 uncultured Eubacteriaceae bacterium
AGCAAAGCTAAGAAATATTCCCATAATAAATATTGAGGGGAGTTTACTCCAATTGGGCTATGGCTGTTATGGAAAGAGAATCCAGGCAACAATAACTGAAAACACCGGATGTATCCCAGTGGATATAGCCTGTGATAAAAAGATTACTAAGGAACTTTTGGGTATGGCAGGTATACCTGTCCCTAATGGTTATGTTTCAGATAATTTAGAGGATATTTTAAATTATGTAAAGCGAATAGGTTATCCGGTGGTGATAAAACCAAACCATGGTAACCAGGGCAAGGGTGTTTCCCTAAATCTAAGAGATAATGGACATATTGCCACCGCCTTTAATATTGCAAAGGGATTTTGTGACCAGGTGGTGGTGGAAAAATATATTGAGGGAAATCACTATAGGATCCTGGTGGTGGATGGGGAGTATATAGCCTGTGCCCAACGTATTGCCGCCCATGTAGTTGGTAATGGTAAAAATAATATAGAAGAACTTATAAGACTGGAAAATCAAAATCCCTTACGGGGAGAAGACCATGAAAAGCCCCTTACAAAATTAAAGATTGACCCAGTAATGGAATTGTTACTTAAAAAGAATAATATGGATTTAAAAATGATTCCAGAAAAAGGTCAAATGATATTTTTACGGGAAAATGATAATTTAAGTACAGGAGGGATTGCCTTAGATGTAACAGACAAGGTTCACCCTCAAAATATAGAGATAGCTATTAATGCAGCTGATATTATTGGATTGGATATAGCAGGTATAGATATTACCACCAAGGATATTTCTTCACCAATGACCATGGAAGGTGGAGCTATAATAGAGGTAAATGCAGCCCCTGGTATTAGAATGCACCATTACCCAACCCAGGGAAAACAAAGAAATGTGGCCAGAAAAATTCTCAATTCCCTTTTCCCAAAAGGTCAGCCTTATACAATACCCATAATATCTGTTACAGGAACTAATGGTAAAACCACCACCACCCGAATGTTGGGAAAAATCCTTAAGGAAGAAGGTCTAAGGGTGGGAATGACCACCACCGGAGGTATATTTATAGACCAGCAGTGTATAATGAGGGGGGATACCACAGGGGCCCTAAGTGCCCAAAGTGTGTTAATGAATAAGAGGGTGGAGGCTGCCATCTTTGAAACTGCTCGGGGCGGTATTATAAGAAAAGGTCTAGGCTATAACCTGGCTGATGTGGGGATAGTCACCAATATAAGTGAGGACCACTTAGGCTTAGATGGAATCAACACTCTAGAACAACTTGCCCATGTAAAATCCTTAGTGGTAGAAGCTATTAAAGAAAGAGGCTTTGCAGTTCTAAATGCCGATGACCCCTACTGTATAAAAATGGTGAAGAATATTAGGTCCAGAATAATATATTTTTCCAACCAGGAAAACCAATTGATCATAGGGGAACATACAAGGGCCGGAGGTCGGGCTGTATATATAAAAAATTCTTATATTTATATTTACACCGGTAGGGAAGAAATTAGGCTCCTATCCATTAAGGAGATTCCTGCAAGCTTAAATGGTCTTTGCGAATGTAATATAAAAAATAGCCTTGCAGCTGTTGCCGGTGCCTACGGTTTGGGTATTAGACCGGAAATAATTGCTAAGGGTTTAAAGCAATTTAAGGCAGACCCCATAGACAATCCCGGTAGATTTAATATATATGATATAAAGGATTTTAAGGTGGTAGTTGACTATGGTCACAATATCCAGGGCTACAGGGAGGTTCTATCCACCCTAAAGAAAATGGACCATAATAGATTAATTGGTGTAATTGGAGTTCCCGGAGATAGGAGTGAAACCAGCACAGTTAAAATTGGCCAATTATGTGGAGAAAACTTCCACCATGTAATTATAAAGGAAGACAAGGAAAAAAGAAGCCTGAAAAAGGGTGCCAGTTCAAGGTTTCTGAAAAATGGCTGTATCATAAGTGGAATGAACAAGGATAATATAGAAGTGGAACTATGTGAATCCTCTGCCTTGGAAAAGGCACTTGAGATTGCTAACTCCAAAGATATTGTGGTGGTATTCTTTGAGGATTATGATGGAATAATGGGAACATTAAAAAAATATGGGGAGGGTTTTACCCCAATCCCCCCCAAAAGTCTCCCCTATGGAAGAGGATATTTGCCATCCCATAATATATTTCTATAGTTTATGGGATCAGTATCCCCCTCTGTATTAAAGATAAGAATGGTTGAATCCTTATTTAATCCTAATTCATCCCTTATAGTTTTTACTTGTCCCCATTCCATTAGAATAGACAAAAGTCCCAGACCAACAGCCCCAGACTCTCCTCCTATTATTTTGGAATCACCTTCTAAAGGATTTGCTAAAATTCTCATTCCCCGGGCTGCTACATAATCAGGAAGGGACATAAATCCGGTGGCAAAATCCCTTAATATCCCCCAGGCTAAAGGACTGGGTTCACCACAGGCA
>CAYMVC010000200.1:0-2442 GCA_964393755.1 uncultured Eubacteriaceae bacterium
ACCTTTATTAACCCATCATCCCTTATAAATCTTTTAATTTCTCCCATAATCATAGGAACAGCATAAGTTGAAAACCTTACCTCATATGAAGTATCGAAATTTTGAATAGCCTTTATTAGACCTATACTTCCAAGCTGAAATAAGTCATCTCTTTCATACCCTCTATTTTGAAACTTTTTTATTATACTAAGTACCAATCCTAGATTAAATTCCACTAATTTATCTTTTGCCTGTTTATCACCATTTTGTGCTTTTTTAATTAGTTGGATGGTTTCCTCATGGTTTAGCAACTTACTTTTTTTCTCATATCCAGCCTCATTACCAACCATTGTAATCTTCTCCTCGTAATTTAACCAATACTTTTTAATTCTTTAAACATTTTTATTGTAGTTCCATTGTCAATTTCTGAAATTATTTCAACATTATCCATAAATGATTCCATAATAGTGAAGCCCATACCTGATCTCTCTAATTCAGGTTTAGAAGTATACAATGGTTCTCTTGCTAAGCCAATGTCCATTATGCCCCTTCCCTTATCAAGTACATCTATTTCTATTTTATTATCTATTAAAACACATCTTATTTCTACCATCCCTATATTGTCCTCATAACCATGTATAATGGCATTTGTAACTGCTTCTGATACAGCAGTTTTTATATCTGTAATTTCTTCAATAGTAGGATCTAACTGTGCCACAAAAGCTGCTACAACTACCCTTGCAAATGCTTCATTTTGGGATTTACTTAAAAATTCAATTTTCATCTCATTTTTAAAATTCATTGTACCCACTCCCTTTATATATTCTCTATTGCTTGTTTTTTACTTTTATATTCTTTAAGAATCCCTGGTAATCCTGAAATTTCAAAAATTCTTCTAATTTGAGGGTTTATGTGATAGATACCTACTTGTCCTTTTCTTTTAGAAACTTTTTTATACCTGCCCATTAGGACACCTATACCTGAACTATCCATAAAAGTAAGATCAGAAAAATCAAATAATATATTTTTTACACTACTATTATCTAGTTTAAAATCTATTGAATTTCTTATATCCTCAGCAGTATGATGGTCAAGTTCTCCTATAATTTTTACAAACAGAGTTTGTTTATCTATATATAATTCTAATTGCAAACTAATCCCTCCTACCCTTCTATTCTTTAATATCTTCTCTAAAAAAAGTTTTTATCCTTCAAAGAAATTTATAATGTTTTGTAATGTTTTGTCATGAAAGGTAAAAAGAATACGAAGTTTATATATTCTATGGCAGCAAAATGAATTCCATTGATTTTAAGGCAGATTCAATTAAGGAATTAGTATCTAAGAATCTTTCTGAATGAATTATTTTTTCCAGTTTTGGTCGTGTTTCAGGATGCTTTGGCACAAATAAGGTACAACAGTCTTCATAAGGTAAAATGGAAGTTTCGTATGTTTTTATATCTTGGGCCTTATTCATGATTTCTTGTTTATCCATTCCTATTAAAGGTCTAAATACGGGCATATCTACGGCTGCATTGGTAACCACCAGACCCTCTAAGGTTTGACTTGCCACTTGACCTATGCTTTCCCCAGTAACTAATGCCTTTGCTTTTTCACCCTCAGCTATCTTTTCTGCTATTTTCATCATGAATCTTCTCATTATTAAAGTGGTTTGTCTTTCATCACATTTTTCGCCTATTTCAGTTTGGATGTTTGTAAAAGGTACAATAAATAGTTTTATCGGTCCTGTATATTGGGTCATAATTCTTGCAAGTTCTATCACTTTTTCTTTAGATCTATCGCTAGTAAAGGGGAAGCTATGATAGTGGATAGCAATTAATTCTAGTCCCCTTTTGGCAATCATATATCCTGCAACAGGACTATCGATACCACCAGATATTAACAGTGCCACCTTACCATTGGAGCCTACAGGTAATCCCCCTAGACCGTAGATTATTTCATTATATACATAAGCTTCTTTTCTTATTTCAATATAAATTTTTGTATCTGGATCATGGACATTTACTTTTAAATCCTTTATATTACTTAGTATATAGGCACCAACTTTTCTACTGATTTCTGGGGATTGTAATGGAAACTCTTTATTCCCCCTTTTACTTTCAACCTTAAAGGTTAATAGCCCTTCCCTATTTTTCATTAACTCCAAGGCTGTTTTTTTGATTAAATCCATATCATTATCCATCCTATAAGCCGGGCTAATGGAAATTATACCAAAAACTCTAGATAGGGATTCTACTATTTGCTTTATATCATTTTCTTTACATGATATAAGATATCGACCTTGAATCTTTTCTATTTTTACATCTTTATAATTGGCAAGGGCAGCTTTCATATTTTTATATAATTTATTCATAAAATAGGAACGGTTTAAGCCCTTTAAGCTGATTTCACCATATCTGACTAATATAACCTTTTCCATCTCTTACCTCCTTATTATCTTTCTTA
>CAYMVC010000201.1:0-2439 GCA_964393755.1 uncultured Eubacteriaceae bacterium
ATTACAGCAATCGAAATTGAAGGAAATAGTATTACCTTGGTAAAATGGGGTGTAAAGGCTAGGGAAAATGGAGACTTATTTATTGGTAGGGACATTATTGTAGGTCCAGAACAATTGAGTATGTATTTTGAAGATTATAAAGAAAAAGAAGGATTAATGTATTGATTATAGAATAGGGAGTTCAAGGGAGGAAAGAAATGTTTATTACTAAGGAAAAAGATAATGTCAGGAAGGTACTAACACTTTCAAAATGGATAAAAGAATCCGATAATACTATTGTCTTTACAGGGGCAGGAATGTCAACTGAAAGTGGTATTCCAGATTTTCGTTCCAAAGATGGTCTGTGGAGGGGTATAGATCCTATGAAGGTAGCCTGTATAGATGCTATTAGGAAAAATTATGACCTTTTCCATCAGTTCTATAAAGAAAGGGTAGAAAATCTAGAAAAGTGTATACCCCATATAGGCTATGATATTTTAGCAAAGTGGGAAGGTCAGGGTTTAATTAATAGGATAATCACACAAAATGTAGATGGCTTTCATGAAAGAGCAGGCAACACAAATGTATATTGCCTTCATGGGTCTATAAATTCCTTTAGATGTAGCCAATGTGACCAACCGGCTAGTAAGGAGGACTTTATTAACAAGGAGCCATGTAGTAAATGTGGTGGGCTACTTAGGCCAGGTGTGGTTTTATTTGGAGAAGCCTTGGATCAGGATATTTTAAATAAGGCTATAAATGAGATAAAAAAAGCAGACCTAGTTATTGTGATTGGAACTAGTTTGATGGTTTACCCCGTCAATATGTTACCATCCATGTCTAAGGGAAGGAAGGTTTATATCAATAAGGAAATATCCCATGAAGAATTTGACTTAGATATACCAGCTATGGCAGGTCAAATACTGCTAGAGCTTGAACAAATAATAAATTCAAATTAAATTTAAGGCAATTAGACATATATTGTTGACATAAGGAAAAAATACATTTATAATGAATTCAATTTAAAAATTGTATTAGTCGATGATAGGAAGAGTAATTATTGGAATTTGTTTAAGCGAATTGATGATGGTGAAAGGTCAATACAAAGCCTTTAATGAAGAACATCCTTGAGAATCTAACCGAAATCCCATAGTCTGGGAAAGTAGACTTAGACGGGACCAAACCGATATAACTGGACAGTATCGAGGGAAATCCTCCGTACTGATAAAGGGAGTTTAAAACTAATTAGAGTGGTACCGCGGAGGATACAGTCTTTCGTCTCTACAATATGAATAGAGATGAAGGACTTTTTATTTTGCATTAGAAATTTTTCACAGGGGGTTTTAAAATGTTAAACGGTAAGGAATACCTAATTCCCAGGAACTATAAACAAATATTAGGTCTTAGGCAAACCGAAGTTGGTATAAAGAAGATTAAGGACTTTTTTGAAAGGGACCTTGCAGATAAATTAAATCTTACCAGGGTTTCTGCGCCCCTATTTGTCATTCCCGAAAGTGGATTAAATGATGATTTAAACGGGATAGAAAGACCTGTATCTTTTGATATAAAAGGGATTAGTAATACAAGGGCTGAAATTGTTCACTCATTGGCAAAGTGGAAACGTATGGCCTTATCTAGATATGGATTTCAGGTGGGTGAGGGCATTTATACAGATATGGATGCTATAAGAAGGGATGAGGATTTAGATAATATTCATTCTATTTATGTGGACCAATGGGATTGGGAAAAGGTTATAAAAAAAGAGGAAAGAAATATTCATACCCTAAAAACAATTGTTGAACAAATATACAGCGTTTTTAAGGAAACTGAAGATTATGTCTTTAAAACCTATCCAGAAATAAAGAAGATATTACCTGAGGAAATATTCTTTATTACTTCCCAAGAATTAGAAGATAAATACCCTGATCTAAGCCCAATTGAAAGGGAATATGCTATTGCTAAGGACAAGGGTGCTGTCTTTATCTTAGAAATAGGACATATTTTAAAATCAGGGGAAAAGCATGATGGTCGGGCTCCTGACTATGATGACTGGACATTAAATGGTGACATTCTATTTTGGTACCCTATTCTTGAAATAGCATTAGAAATGTCATCTATGGGAATTAGGGTGGATAAAAAGGCATTAGAAGAACAGCTAATCTTAAGTGGATGCGAAGAAAGAAAGGCTTTAGAATTTCATAAGCTATTATTGGAGGAAAAACTACCCTTTACCATTGGTGGGGGTATCGGCCAATCCAGACTTTGTATGTTTTTCTTGAAGAAGGCCCATATAGGAGAAGTACAGGCTTCAATCTGGCCTGAGAGAATGATAAGAGAATGCGAAAGTGCCAATGTTATTTTGTTATAATTATAAGGGATAAGGGATAACGGATAAGGGATAAGGGATAAGGGATATAAAATACCAGGTGGGGTTTAATCACCTGGCATTTATCTAGGAGA
>CAYMVC010000202.1:0-2345 GCA_964393755.1 uncultured Eubacteriaceae bacterium
ACCCCCCTTAAAGCTAATCAATAAAGTCTAATACCTTATTAACATATTTTGAAAGTTTAGATGTTGAACCATTGTCTGTGTTTGCAGAAGCTATTTTCACATCCTGGGAGTTTTGGATTTGGATTATTGTCATTTGTTCTGGTCCAGGATCTACCATACCTAATTCCTCCCTAGCCACCTTTTCTATTTTCTTCAAATCTTCGCTGGCCAATAATTCTCCCTCAGCACTATCATTTAGCATATTTAACTTCTGCAATTCCTTTTCCAGATAATTTATTTCCTTATTAATAATATTAATATTTGCATATTGTATAAGAATAGCTATTCCAATTATTAGTCCTATCATAATAAAGGAAATATACTTTACCTTTTTATATTTTTTAATTTTAGGTTTTCTTTTCCTTTGTTTTTGAGGTCTCTGTATCGGTTCTTCATATATATAATCATATGCTTGTTGTTCAGCTAATAACATTAATATTCACCCCTTTTAAGTTTAGAACTAATCCTTTCAGCCACCCTTAATTTAGAACTTCTAGAACGTGGGTTGTCTTCTATTTCCTCTATTGTAGGTATTACTGGCTTTCTAGTGACTATATTAATTTTTGCCTCCTTGTTGCAGATACATTGGGGAAAATCTGGAGGACAAGTGCAAGGATTATACAAACTTTGAAAAGTCCTTTTAACAATCCTATCCTCTAAAGAATGGAATGTTAAAATACACAACCTTCCACCGGGATTTAAACAATCTACAATATCTTCAATAGCTTTTTTAATAATCCCCAATTCATTATTTACTTCAATACGAATTGCTTGAAATGTCCTTTTACCAGGATGGGGACCATCCCGTCTTGCTTTAGCGGGTATTGCCTTCTTAATAATTTCTACCAATTCACCGGTAGTTTCTATCACTTTATCTTTTCTATATTCAATAATAAATTGTGCTATCCTGACCGCCCAATTCTCTTCTCCATAAGTTTTAATAATATGGGATAATTCCCTTTGGGAGTAATTATTTACAACATCCTTAGCTGTTATATCTAACCTATTATCCATTCGCATATCTAAGGGACCGTCATATTGATAAGAAAATCCCCTGGTTGGTTCATCTAATTGATGGGAGGATACACCTAAATCTAATAACATACCATCAATCCTTTTAATATCTAAGTTTTTCAATATATCCCTTATATTCTTAAAATTATCCCTAATAACAAATATATTTGCTTTAAAATCCTTTAACCTTTCCTGTGCCACCTTAATGGCATTTTGGTCCTGGTCAATACCTATAAAGGTCCCCCTACTATTTAGTTTTTCACATATTGCCTGTCCATGACCTGCCCCACCTAAAGTACCGTCCACATATACTCCATTTGGGTTTATTTTTATGTATTCAATAATTTCATTTTTTAATATAGGTATATGGTTGAAATTCAATTTAATCCACCTTCTAAAAATAACTTATATAAAAACTATATTCCCAAGAATGACATTTTTTCTGCTATTGCATCATAGCTTAAATTTTCATCCTGGTTATAGTCTAGCCATCTGTCCTTACTCCAAATTTCCAGTCTATTAGAAACACCAATTACTACAGCTTCCTTATTAATATCTCCATATTCCCTCAAGTTGGCAGGTATTATTATTCTCCCCTGTTTATCAAATTCACATTCAGTTGCTCCTGCGAAAAAAAACCTTATAAAGGCTCTAGCATCCTTACTAGTAAGTGGTAGGGTGGATAATTTATTTTCAAATACCTTCCATTCCTTATAAGAATAAATAAAGAGGCATTGATCTAAACCCTTAGTTAAGACAAAACCCTCCCCTAAATCCTCCCTGAATTTTGAAGGAATTATTATTCTTCCCTTAGTGTCAATGCTATGTTGATATTCACCAATAAACATTCTTACACCCCTTTGACCAACTATTACCCACTTTGCCCCACTTTCCACCACTTATTATAATAATTAAACAAAAAAAAGAAAACTCCTTCTTTTTTAAGAAAATAATTAAAAAAAGAAGGAGTTTTTTTACTATTAATTTATCTCTTTTTTCCTTAAACTTCTAAGAATTAGAATACATATAAATATTGTTCCAATACTTACTAATTGGGCAACTCTCATACCTAAAAACATTAAACTATCTGTTCTTAAGCCTTCCACAAAAAACCTACCTATGGAATAAATTATTCCATATAACATAAAGACTTCCCCATCAACTTTCTTCCTCTTTCCATACCATAGAAGGAATAAAAACAATGAAAGGTTCCATATGGATTCATATAAAAATGTGGGATGGACACTTATTGGTCCCTTAACAGGATCATTGACTATAATAGCCCAAGGCAA
>CAYMVC010000203.1:0-2314 GCA_964393755.1 uncultured Eubacteriaceae bacterium
CCTATCTACTGCCTCTTTTGTAGCAACATACATGGCAAATATATCATTTCCATCAACCTGTATGCCAGGGATTCCATAAGCTATTGCCTTTTGGGCACGGGTTTTAGATGCAGTCTGCTCTCTTCTAGGAACAGATATGGCATATTGATTGTTTTGGATAATAAAAATTGTTGGAGCCTTAAATACTCCTGCAAAATTTAGTGCCTCGTGAAACTCCCCACCTGAAGTACCTCCATCACCAGTGTAGGTTAAAACAACATTATTTTCTTTTTTAATATTGTTGGCCATACCTATCCCAGTGGCATGTTGTAATTGGGTGGATATGGGAACCGACACAGGTAACACATTCACATCTTCCGGCATATGACTGCCCCATTCATTACCATACCAATAAAGAAAGATATTTTTTAGTGGCACTCCATGGGTGAGCCAGGAACCTAGTTCCCTAAAGCCGGGAACTATCCAGTCTTGTTTCTCCAAGGCATAGGCACTACCTATTTGTGCCGCTTCTTGACCTATATTTGGGGCATAGGTGAGCATTCTACCTTGTCGTTGATATGAAAGTTGCTTTTCATCCATAGTTCTAGATAGCAACATTGTTCTGTATAGAAATAACAACTGTTCATTATTAAAATCAGGTAGATCTTCATGGTTTAGAATTACACCACTTTTATCCATAACCCTGAAAATTTTTTCTTCCAGTGGATTATAATCTTCAAACCTCATATTACTCCCTCCTTTATTAGCTACTATACCCCCTAATAGTATTTTCTAACAAAATAAAAAACAGTATATTATGGTAAATACTGTTTTTAGGAAATATTTGATTTTTGATAAGTTACCTTTTTTACAATTATGGGGTGGAAAGTAGTCTAGTATTTGGAAAGCTTAACTTAGTTTGAACAACTATAAGAAGGAATATTTAAATAGGAGTTTTTAAATTCTAAATATTCCTCATAATTATTTATATTTAAAAAACTATTTAAATAAGGATCAAACTTCCTTATTTGGGTGTTATTAATTGTTTCTATAATATTAACTCTTGAAAAGAAATTTAGTATTTTGAAATCCTTTTTATCCAATTGGCTTTTCATGGGTCTTAGGCAGTTTTTACTATAAAATGCATGGAGGGGTTCATAAAAGCCGTTTATATAAGGAATTATAATATCTTGGTTTATTATTTTATTTTTCATAAAATTAATTAAGGGAATGTTTAAAAGGGGCATATCACAGGCAACTGCAAAAATATAATCGCTATTGGCTGCATATAAACCAGAATATAGGCCAATTAATGAACTTCTTGTCTTTAGATCTTTGAAGTCCTTAACGAAACGGATATTATTTAGCATAGAATATTCTTTTTGATCATTGGTAACTACAATTATTTCATTGAATAAAGGGCGTAGGGAATTAACAACCCTTTCAATCATAGTTTCTGAATCTAATTGCAAAAGTGCCTTATTTTCACCCATCCTTCTGCTATTGCCGCCTGCTAGTATGACAGCTGAAATAAATTTGTTTCCCATTGGATCCACCATTTTCAAATAATGTAGTTTGTTAATTTGTTTTCATTATATCATGGTTTTCCGCAAAATAACCAAAAATAAGGTAAAATCGATCTATAATGTTAACTTTTTATTTATTTTAGTAATATGATAAATTTGCATACCTATAAAAATAGCCCAATAAAAATGGTATAATATATTAAAGAAACTTTTAGGAATGGTAGAAAACAGTTAATATTGATATAAAGAGTTATAAAGGGGGAAAAATATTGGATATAACAATAACAAATCAGGCTAAAGAATTTATCCTATCTAGAAAAGATAATAATATTACTATTGGTTTAGTTAGAGCCAGTGGATGAATGAGGAGAAATTGTTTTCCTACTGTTAGTATTGGGAAACCTGATAACTGGTCCAGTTATAAAAAAATCAGAATAGAGGATATTAATATTTATATTCATCCTGATATAGTTGAGGAAGACTTAGAAGTCTTTATGGAAAGGTGGTTATTTATAAAAACCTTGGATATAAGGATAATAAAAAAATAACATTTTGTGGAAGGAAGGAAGGAAATTGAGAAATCTAAAAAACAAGATACAAGATGCCAGTGCCTATATAGAAGAAAAGGGCCGAGGGAATATAGACATTGGTTTAATTCTTGGATCTGGTTTAGGAGAATTAACAGAAGAAATCGAGGACCCGGTAACGATAAGTTATGCTGAAATCCCTTACCTACCTAGGAGTACTGTGGAAGGTCATCCTGGGGAAATAGTTATAGGAAAGCTGGGGGGGAAGAAGGTCCTTGCCAC
>CAYMVC010000204.1:0-1826 GCA_964393755.1 uncultured Eubacteriaceae bacterium
TAAAGTTAATAATTCCTCAACTAACTAGAGATTTATCATTTTTAATAGATGAAAAACATATTTATTATATGGAATTTGAAAAGTTTTTTATGGATAATCTTACATTTGTTTTTTTAGTTTAAGACTTAGATAATTTTATAACCAGTATAATAAGTACCTTAAGAAATATGGTGGATAATTATTCTGGTGAGTTTATCAGCCAAATGATGACCTATGATCCTGACTTAACAATAAGTCCACTCAATCAAGAAACTATAGAAATGGATAACCCTGTTTTTTTGGGAGCTAAGGCATATTTCCTAAAAAAACTAATATCCTATGATTTCCCAATACCACCAGGTTTTGCATTAACAACTGAAGTATTTAGGCATAAAGACAATGTAAAAGAACATCCCTATATAGTACAGGAGTTGGAACAACTAATATTAAATCATATTTGGGAAGTGGAGCAACAGACAAAACAACAATTTGGTAATCCAAAAAATCCTCTGCTATTTTCTGTCCGTTCCGGATCAGCCTTCTCCATGCCTGGTGCCATGAGGACCTTCCTTAATGTAGGTATGAATGATGAAATAGCAGATGCATTTAGTAAAAAGCCTGGTCATGCCTGGACAGCATGGGATTGCTATAGACGCTTTATTCAGAGCTGGGGTATGGCATATGGTATTGATAGGGATGTTTTTGATAATATAATAGTAGAGTATAAAAATAAGCATAAGGTAGAATTAAAGGCAAATTTTACTCCGGATCAAATGAAAGATATGATAGGTGCCTATAAAAAGGTACTAGAAGATAATCACATATATATAGAATACAACCCTTTCAAACAATTAAAACGGGCAATTTTTAATGTTATAGATTCTTGGTCTTCTGAGAGGGCAATATCATATAGGGAGCATTTACAAATATCTGATGAATGGGGAACAGCTGTTATCGTTCAAAAAATGGCACTGGGTAATCTATCCTATAACTCAGGAACTGGTGTAGTTTTTACTAGCAGCCCATTAAATAATAAATCCGGTATAAATCTATATGGAGATTTTACCCTATATAGCCAGGGGGAAGATATAGTATCTGGTCTTGTCCACACCCTGCCAATAAGTGAAAACCAAAGAAAACACCATTATACCCACAGCAATATTTCATTAGAGGCAGCTTTCCCAGATATATATGATGCCCTAGTTGATTTATCTGTCCAACTAATAGAAGACTATGGGTTTATGCACCAAGAAATAGAATTTACTTTTGAGTCTGAAAACCCTAAAGACTTATATATTCTCCAAACAAGAAAACAAAAATTGAAAAAACAAAAATCTCCATCTACCTTTATTTTAACTCCAGAACAAATGAAGTTTCTAGGATCTGGAATCGGTATTGGTGGAGGGGCTTTGTCAGGAATTTTAGTCTTTGATATGGAAGACTTATACTACTATGGCAAAAAACATTCAGATAAAAATCTGATACTAGTTAGGCCTGATACAGTACCTGATGATATCCCCTTAATTTTTAAATGCCATGGACTAATAACAGCTAAAGGGGGAATAACCTCCCACGCTGCCGTAACAGCTGGCAGCCTTGGCAAGGTATGTATAGTAAATTGCAGAGACCTATTTGTAAATGAAACGGAAAAAATATGTATTATTAATGAAAGGGTTTTAAAAGCGGGAGACAGTCTTTCTATAGATGGCAACCTGGGAAATATCTATGATGGGTATTATGATGTACTACAAGATGAATAGCCCGAATATGGTGTGTCACAAACCGCTATCTACACAACCTACTTGATCCATAAGAATTATTTAATAGTGTTTAAGCTAGGAATGAAT
>CAYMVC010000204.1:1836-2282 GCA_964393755.1 uncultured Eubacteriaceae bacterium
AATATTTATTTATGATAAAATAAATATAATAATTAATATAATAAAATAAGTTAGGAGTGTTGCTAATATGGAATTACCTTTAAAAAACAAAAGGATCTTAGGGATTAATGGAATAGGTCGTATCGGAAAACTTACCCTGTGGAATCATCTTAATCTCCGCCATTTTGACACCATAGTAATAAATGCAGGTAGAGAGATTGGTAGGAAAGTTGAAGATATTATTCATTACCTTACAAAGGATTCTACATATGGTTCCATTGATAGATTCTTATTTGGTTATTCAGGTAAGTCCTGTGATGTGAAAATAGAAAATGAAGAAGAATGCATATTTAAAATAAACGGAATAATAATTAAGGTATTAAGAAAAGAAAGAAATCCTAGAAATATAGATTGGGCAAAAGAAGGAGTTAGGTTGGTAGTAGATTGTACTGGAGTATTTTTAGATC
>CAYMVC010000205.1:0-2263 GCA_964393755.1 uncultured Eubacteriaceae bacterium
GCAATACCCCCGTCACCGGTTCTATATTAGATAATATCCCTGCCTTACTTGCCTCCACATAGTTTAAAGCCTTAACATGGAGACCATTGGGAATTATTGTAGATATCACCCCTAAACCTAATATTAATAAGAGGGGCTTTATGCTCTTTATACCTCCCACAAGTTGCCATGGGGGTCTAAGTATCCAAAGAAATAGGGCAGAAAATAAAAATCCATAGACAAGCAAGGTCCTATGGGAATAGTCCTTTAAAATGATCTTTCCCAATACACATTGCATGGCAAAGCCTAATGCTGATAATAAACCCCATAATATACCCTTACTATTGAGTTGAAGGGCCCCCGGCTCATAGCCTTTCACCACTAAAAAGCAGCCTAGGGCAGTAAGGACCAAGGCAAGAATCTTCTTTGGGGTTAAGGCTTCCTTAAAGAAAAAATAAGAAAGAAAGGTGATAAGTATTGGGGCTGTATACAGAAGTATTACTGCCGTTGCAGGGCTGGTTAATTCCACAGCATAGGAAAAGCCTACGAATAAACCATTATAAGCTAATATTCCATAAATAAAAAATAATATTATACCCCTTAGGTCTGTTTTAAGGTCTGATGGATTTTTAATTAGGCTTACCACAAGATAAAAAGTCACTGCAATTGTTGGCCTAAAAGCGGCTATTGTTATAGAATCAAAATTATAATTTCCCAAGGTTTTAGTAAAAGAGCCTAATAGCCCCCAACAAATAGCTGCTAATATTATTAGGTAAAAACCTACTTTTTCTTTTTCCTTTTCCAAATTATTACCTCCTAGCCTTATGCAAAGGGATAGATTATATATATAAAAATTGGTATAAATACTGCCGGTAAAAGATTTGCCAGCCGTATTTTAGTAAGTCCTAACATATTTAATGAAATTCCTGCAATTAGTATACCACCTATTGCTGTCATTTCTCTAATTACCGGATCTTGAAGTAAAGTTTTTAAAAAGACAGCTAATAAGGTGATGGATCCCTGATATATAAATACACTAATGCCGGATAGTACTACTCCAATCCCCAGGGTAGAACCAAAAATAATAGATACTACGAAGTCTAGTAAAGATTTGGCATAAAGGGTGGTGTGGTCATTTTGTAAGCCACTTTGAAGAGCACCGGTTATTGCCATGGCACCGATACAATACATAAGTGAAGTGGTTACAAATGCCTGGGATATATTTCCCCCTTTATTTTTAAATTTACTTTCAATAAAGTCCCCAAGATTTTCTAGTCTCTTATCAATATCTATAATTTCCCCGATCACCCCTCCCAGAACTAGACTGGCTAATACTATTATAAGGTTTTCAGTCTTTATCCCTTCAGAAATCCCATAGACCATAACTCCTAGCCCCAGGCCTTTTAAGATTGTATCATTTACCCTTTCAGGAATACCCTTTTTTATAACTACCCCTATTATTGCCCCTAGAATAATTGTTGTTGTATTTGCTATTGTTCCTAATAATTGCATTGTTTGTCCCCCTTCTTACTATATACTATTTAAAGATTTCCCCGTGACTTCTTCCGTAATAAAATAAGTATTGTTGGGCAAATCCTGCTAAGTTACCCCATTTCCTATTGGCAAAGTTTCTAATATCTTTTATAGATGTGGATTCTTCCAAATAGAAAAATTCTATCAACCTTTTAATCCATACATCAGTGGGAAAGACCTCATATTTTCCCATGGAAAACAACATTACACAATCAGCTATTTTAGGTCCTACCCCATAAAGGGAAACTAGACCCTCCCTAGCCCGGTGGGATGGAAGGCTTTTAATGTAGTCTAAGTCAATTTCTCCAGATTCCACCTTGTCAATAGCACTGTGGATAAACTTTGCCCTGTAGCCACATTTACTTTGGGAAATCTCCTCAATGGATAAGCCTGATAATTGTTTAGGCCTGGGAAATGTGTAGTAGTCTTTCCCCTTATAGACTAGCCTGTCCCCATAGTTCTTGCTTAAGTACTCAATGATAATTTTAATATGGGGTATATTTTTATTGGCAGATATAATAAATGAAATCAGGCTCTCCCATGGATCCTGATTTAGAATTCTAATTCCCTTACCAAAGTCTATGGCTTTTTTTAATAGGGGGTCTTGTCCTAATATTTCTTGAATCTTCCCGTAATCCCTGGACAAATCAAAATATTCCTGCCATTCTTCATAGAATTCCTTTAGACTTATATTATAAATGTATAGATCATTATCCCTTAAGGCAAGTTCTAAAACCATACCTTTGGCAAC
>CAYMVC010000206.1:0-2256 GCA_964393755.1 uncultured Eubacteriaceae bacterium
AGCCTATATCCAGGAAGCTATTCTGGAGACTTTACCGGTGTTTATGGTGGAGAGGACCCGGAAGGCAGTGAAAATATTCGCCAATTAGATAGTTGGGAAGGTTATAAAAACTTATTAAAAGATGGCAGCTATATGGACAATGCCTTCCTACCCTCCCCTATCTTATCCCAAGAGGTAATTATATATAAGTTTACAGATTTTGAGGCACCTGGGGAATATGATGCAGCCACCCAGGCCATATCTTTTACCATTGACCCGGATAAAACTACTGTATTTTCCTATGGCTTTAATGGTTTTGAGGCAGATGAAGAAGGATTTAGAAGATACAGCTATTTTGTACCAAATAAACAAGGTATGCAAAGGGATCCAAAATTTCTGATTTTATTAGGTGAAGATATCTCTGACTATAGCCTGGAAGGATATAAAAACGGTGCTACTGAAAAGGGCAATGAGTTAGATGGTGTATCCTCAAGGATTACACGGGAAGAGGAGGTTTTATCAAATATAATGAAAAAACTTATTGATAGTCACTTAGCCCATTTTGATGAAAATCTCCATTCAGTTTCTAAGGAAATGTTTTTAGGTGCTCTTTCAGAATTTATGTATAAATATGGATTACTATCTGATTCAGTCCGTGACCGCTATCAATATGGTGTAATAGATGATCTTATAAATGAAACAAGGATTCTCCAAAGAGTTTTCTATTTGGAATTTGAAATAACCATACCTGCTAAGGGTGAAACTACCATAATAGCAGATATGCATAAAGCTCCCAGCCATGACTTTGCTTGTTCTGGATCTGATAAAGTGAATATTCAAGGATATGATATGGTGACCCGACTAGGAAGCAACTTAAACTTTAATAAACAATCGGCAGAATTAATTTCCTCAGATCAAATCGAAATTGTCCGAGAAAACTTTGGTTTTGATTTATCGAAAGGCATTACAAAGGTAGAACTTGACCCTAGTAATGAACATTATTATTTAGAAATAAGACCAATAAAATAAAAACATCTATGAGGGAATAAATAAGGCTTACTCCCTCATAGGCTTTCATTTTTGATTTGCTACTTAATAATAACTGCAGGAGTTCTCCTCCTGTAGTTATTATACTTTTTATATCCTAATAATGATGTTCATCCTCTTCTGCATCTTTCTTGGTTTTATGAATTGTGCCATGGGGGTGCTCAGGCGGCGCATATATCGAATATAGCTTAATAGGGATATTTCCGGTATTTAGAAGGTTATGCCATTTCCCTGCTGGAACAAATATTACATAGTCATCACAGATATTTCTCTGATAATCTAACATGTTTTTCTTATCTCCCATTTTAACTAAACCCTGGCCCTGCTCAATTCGTAAGAATTGGTCAACATCGGGATGCATTTCCAGCCCAATATCCTCCCCTACTCCAATAGTCATTAAAGTAAGTTGTAAATATTCACCCGTCCATAGGGCAAGCCTAAAGTAATTATTTCTTTTAGTAGCTTCTTCTATATTTATAACAAAGGGATTTGGTCCATAATCTTTAAGTTTAGGTGGTTTCCATCCTGGATAGCAATATGGGTATTGATCATTATTAGGATTATATCCCCACCAATAATAATATGGGTAGATCATATTATATCCATACATAAGTCTTTACTTCCTTTCATGAGTACTACAATATAATATGCTAAAAAGTTTAACAATGTGTTTTTATGTTATCTATAAATATAAATGGATATAATAATAAAAACAAATATCGAAAGGTGATATAAATGACAATTGAAAAAACTCCCATAGAAATAGGCTGGAATTTCGATAATTCTTATTCCACTCTACCAAAAATATTTTATACTAAAACAAAACCAACCCCTGTACCTTCCCCGGAATTGGTTATTCTTAATAAAGCTTTAGCAAAAAAACTTGGTTTGGGGATTAGTAGATTAGAAGGTGGTGAGGGAATTGAAATTATGGCAGGTAATAAAATTCCAAAGGGTGCCTTTCCTTTAGCTCAGGCTTACGCTGGTCACCAATTCGGTCACTTCACCATGCTAGGAGATGGCAGGGCTATTTTATTAGGGGAACAGGTTACACCAAATGGAAATCGGGTGGATATTCAATTAAAGGGGGCAGGTAGAACCCCTTATTCTAGAGGTGGAGATGGCAGGGCTGCCTTAGGTCCTATGTTAAGAGAATATATAATTAGCGAAGCTATGAACAGCTTAGGTATTCCTACCACCCGTAGCCTAGGTGTAGTCTTAACGGGAAAA
>CAYMVC010000207.1:0-2160 GCA_964393755.1 uncultured Eubacteriaceae bacterium
TTCATAATAAAACTTTTGTCCTGGTAAAACCTTATCTTGTCCTTTTATAGTTTCATTTAGGGAAATAAATCCCCTTTCCTTTGCCAGTTTGATTATGGTCTTTACACTTTCCCTTTCTGTTTTTCCCCTATCTAAAAACTCCTTGTATTTGTCTGAAAAATTAAAGACCTTATCCTTTTCAGCCTGATTTATTTGATTCCAACCACTTTCCCATTTTTTTATTAGTCTTCTTTCTAAATCCTTTGAAACACTTTTTTTCATAATCTTTCTTCCTTTCTAAAAATATCATCCTAATATATTAGTTTCCATAATATATTTTTTAAATCACTAAAATAAAAAGCAATCTTACCATAACTTGGATATGATTGCCTTTTATTATACTATTTATCATCAACAAATTCTATATTATCAAGTTGTGCTCTAAAGGACTTTCTGAAGTTTTCAAGATATTCCTTTCTTAGCTCTCCCTGTTCTCTTTTTTCCTCAGGAGTTAACCCTTGATTTTTCGCCTTTTTTGCTAATATATTTATTCTATTTAGTTTTTCCCTTTCTATCATATCTGCTCCTTTCCTCCTATAACAAGCATGCCCATAAGTCGATAAATTCTTCTATTTAACAGACTAGTCATTAAAAATCCCTTAAAAACAGAAAATAATAAGAAAATATTGATAAAAGATCAAAGTAATCACCTTTCAATAAGTTCAATAATTTCTTTATTATTTTAACATATAAGGTTATGAAAACAAAAATACAATTTTAACTTTTCTGATGCATATTATCTAAATCCAACAAAAAAATATTTTCAATAGATTTTATATCGTTAAGAAATTCATTGTTTTCCTTTCTAATTATGGCTATTATTTTCTTTTCTTCAAAACAATTAAACAATTCTTCTCTGTATTTGTTAGCACCCCCCTCTATAAATCCTATTTCATCAAAAATAAGCAGATCTACTGAACTACTTTTATATTTTTTTAGGATTTTAAGACCCTGATTTTCAAATCCCTCTATATTAGGAATCATTTTATTAAAGGTTTCATTTTTCTTACCTATGATAGCATTATTATTACTATCCATTATATCTTCTAGCAACAAATATTCAGTAGAATCTGATTCTCTAAATACAAATCTTGTAATTATACCCCCATAGTTTTTTCTATTTTGTAATATTTCCCTGAGAAGTGTTGATTTCCCAGCACCTCTTTTCCCTGTAATAAGCAAATGTTTTTTACCACTATCCTTAAAAAGTTTAATTGCTTTATCTTTTCTTTGTTTAATAGAAATTATTTCATTAGTATTTGCCATAAGTTTCACCCTATCTTACAATAATATATTTATTGTTATATTGAACCACATCAATCTTACCGTATATATGGCTAAAGCTACTAAAAATCTTGTCCCTATCAACTTCACTAACCTTAAATTGGTTAAAAACCCCACCCCCATTTAAAATTATGATATTATCACAATAACTAAGGGCAAGATTGGGATCATGAAGTGTAATTATTCCACCTTTTTCATTTTGATTTACTATTTTTTTAATCATTCCCAGTACCATATGTTTATTTGGATAATCTAAGCTGCTATCTGGTTCATCAAAAAGCATTACCTTTGAATTTTGTAGGAGGTTTCTAGCTATTATTATTAATTGTTTTTGTCCCTCACTTAAATGTAGAAAGTTTTCTTCGGAATAGTCTTCCATAGATACAAATTTCAAGGTATCATGGGCTAATTTACTATGGTATTTTGTAGGGCTTTCAAAAACTCCCAGGTAGGGTGTTATACCCATTAGTACTACATCTATCACCCTAGTATTATATATTATACTGCTTCTTTGGGGCAAAAAACTTATAAGCCTAGCCCTTTCCTTTTCCCTAAGTTTATAAATATCCCTATTATTAAAACAACACTTTCCCGATATTGGTTTTAATAAACCACTTATAACCTTTAGAAGGGTGGTTTTACCTGCACCATTTAAGCCTAGAAGACCCATTAGTTGGCCAGGCTTAGTGGAAAAGTTTATATTTTTTATTATTGATTTACCATTATAACCTGCTTCTATATTTTCTATTTTAAGCATAGCTTTAGCCCTCCTGTCCTAAATGTCCCATTAAATATGCTAGAAATGGTGCCCCTATAAATGTGGTGAGAATACTTATG
>CAYMVC010000208.1:0-2153 GCA_964393755.1 uncultured Eubacteriaceae bacterium
CTATTTATTATCATGTAATATAGGAGAAATATTATTGGTATTTGTAAGTATACTTTTAAACTTACCTGTACCATTAATTCCAATTCAATTGTTGTGGTTAAATTTAGTAACTGACAGCTTTCCAGCCTTAGCCCTAGGGGTGGAAAAGGGGGAACCGGATATAATGATGGAAGAGCCTAGAAATCCTAATGAGCCAATACTAAATAAGGAAATGATAGCTGGAATTGTATTACAAAGTATTGCCATTGCATTAGCTTCCCTATCTGCCTATTGGTGGGGAATCAATAGATATGGATTAGAAAACATACTTGAGGCAAGGACAATAGCCTTTGCAACATTAATTACCGCAGAGCTATTAAGGGTCTTTTCTGTTCGGTCTCCTAAATATACCGCAATTCAAATGGGTGTATTTTCTAATAAGAAATTAATACAGGGAGTATCATTTTCATTTTTATTAATGCTGATTATAATTTATATTCCTGTATTAAATCCCATATTTAGCACCTTTCCACTGGGATTAGAAGAATGGCTTATTATACTGCCCTTTGCCTTAATTCCATTAGTATTAGGTGAATTAAGTAAACTGATTTTTACCAGGAGATAGGTTTAGGGATGTTCGGAGAATCCCTTATCTAAAAACTCTTTAGAGAGTTTTTGAATTACAGCAAATACTGGTACAAATAAAATTATTCCCACTATCCCCATAAGACTCCCCCCTAAAGTTACGGCTATTAAAGTAAATAGGGGGGATAATCCTGAAAACTTACCTACTACCCTTGGGTAGATAAAATTCCCTTCTATCTGTTGTATTATTAAAAATAGCACAATAAATAATCCTACTAGCTTAGGACTTTCCACAAATATTAAAATCATGCCCACAAAAAGCCCGATAAAGGACCCAACTAATGGTATGAATGAGAATACACCGATAACAATGCTAATCATTGTGCTATAGGGGAATTTAAAGATCAGCATAGATAGAAAAAACATACTACCAAGAATTACTGCTTCCAAGGACTGGGCCAATAGAAACTCTGAAAAGGCATTATTAGTCAGAAGGCCAATATGTATAATTCTATTAGTCAATGGTAATGGGAAGATTGCATAGAGTAGTTTCTTTAGGCCTTTTATTATTTCCTTTTTTTGAAGTAAGAAGTATATAGCAAAAACAAATCCTAGAAAAAAGGAAACTATATTTCCAACTATTGATGAAGCAATGGAAAATGTGGAGCCTAGCCAATTAAAAAGCCCACCCTTAATAAAATTAGTAATGCTGTCCTTTATACTATCAACATCTATATTTTGTACCCATTCATTAAACTTAGAATACCTAATAGAGCTATTTTCTATATACTCTTTAATAGAATTTAAATACTCTGGGAACTTAACTTTAAGTTCTACCCCTGTATCGATTAAACTGGGGATAATTGCTAAAAGGATTAAGAGTATGGTTAGTATAAATACTATTAGAGTTAAAAATAGGCTGATAAGTTTTCTATATTTATTTTTTATTTTAATAGATAATTTCCTCTCAAAGAACATCATTGGTCTATTTAATATAAAGGATATTATTAATCCAATTATTAAAGGAGTCAATGCCTGTCTTATAAAAACAATTTTATTACAAATTAATTCAATGTTTGTAAAAAACCACCAAGTTAATATACCAAAGAATATTAGAAACATAGCCTTTTTTACTTCTTTACTAAAAAACTCCATAGTATCCTCCCTGTGATTACGATTTAATAATTATATTATATACTATAGATATTATAAACAAATAATTATACTTCTAAAATAAAAATATTATATTAGATTAATTTATATGTGCCAGTCTAGCAGAATTTCTTTTTCAATGATAAAATATAGTCAATATTTATAAAAAAGAAGAAGGGGGAAAATATGAAACTTAATTACAAGAGAACTTTTTTTATTGGACTTGCTTTTATGTCTATAAGTGCCTTTTGGCAATTATATGACAACATTATTCCTTTAATACTTAAAAACACCTTTGGATTAGGCGAAACTTTCACCGGTGGCATTATGGCTATCGACAATGTTTTGGCCATTTTTTTACTTCCCGTATTTGGGGCATTATCTGATAGAACCTCTACTAGATTAGGAAAAAGAACGCCTTTCATAATATTTGGTAC
>CAYMVC010000209.1:0-2152 GCA_964393755.1 uncultured Eubacteriaceae bacterium
GTACGGTTCAACGAGAGGGAAATAATTCTTAGCAATTATTTCTCTACTCTATTATTCCTGTATAGGAATAGTGAATTGTAAGAGTCCTTTACTAGTACCTCTCTAGGACTTTCGATATAATCTTTCTAGCGATAGGTGCCGCACTTTGTCCGCCTGTAGTTCCGCTATTCTCTAATAGGACAACAATTGAAACTTTGGGATTATCTGCAGGGGCAAAGCCAACAAACCACGAGTGGTCTTTTTTGCCAGAGACTTGGGCAGTCCCGGTTTTTCCTGCTACTTTAACAGATGATAGGGCTGCACCCTTTCCAGTACCGCTTTTTACAACATCTACCATCATATCTTTAATAGTATCTGCAATTTCAGTGGATATAGCAGGTGATAGAATAGTGGTTTCATTTGTCTTCATGACTTTTCCCTTAGAGCTAAGTATATCCTTTACTAAAATTGGCTGTACAATCTTTCCCTTATTGGCTATTCCAGAAGCCATCATTATCATATTTAGTGGAGTGACAAGGGTTTTACCTTGACCGATACCCGTTGATGCTAAATCCGGTTTACTCATTTCCCCTGTAAAAAGTACGGATTTCTTTGTATTAATATCAAGGGAAATAGGTGTATTTAATAAAAACCTTTCTCCAGTATCTTGGAGATTATTTTGACCTAATTCTAAAGCAATTTGTCCAAAGGCAACATTACAGGACTTAACTAGGGCTTGGTGAAGATTAATATTTCCATGACCTCTGCTACTATAGTCTTTTAGAATAAATCCATCTATAGAGATTTGTCCTTTACAATTATATTCAGTGTTAATGTCTTGATTTTCTATGGCTGAAGCTGTTGTGATAATTTTTAAAATAGATCCAGGTGCATACAAGCCTTGAGTAGCACGGTTAATTAAGGGACTATCTTGATTTTTAATAATATCATCCCAATCCTCATTAACCCTGTTTGAATTAAAGCTGGGGTAAGATACCATTGCATAAATTTCTCCATTTACAGGATTCATAACAATAATTGAACCTTTTTGCTTACCTAGTAATTCCCCAGCGTATTGCTGTATTTCATGGTCGATGGTTAGTCTAATATCCATGCCCTTAGGGTTAAGATTGCTCTTAGACAAAATCTTCTTAATTTCATTAATGGAACTACTTTCGCTTATATTGAGCAGTTCCCTATTATAAGTTTTTTCCAGCCCTTCCTTACCTAATGTCCTGCTATTATACCCTATGATATGACTATAAAGGGGACCATAGTGGTATTCCCTTAATTGCTTATTGTCTAATTGGGAAGAGGATGCCAATATTAAATCGTTTCTATCCACTATACTACCCCTAAGGGTATATTCTTCCTCTTTCCATATTCTCTTGTTATAATTATTATTACTGATGGAATCAGCTCGAAAGATTTCAAAATAGCTTAAATAGACTATTAAGAATATAAATAAAGAGGATAGGGCTATTAAAATTGTTATTATTCTATTGCTTTCTATTTTATTCTTCTTGTCCATATCTATCTTCCTTTTCATCTTCAAAAACTTCTGAGCATGCCTGAAGGATGCCCAGGGAAGCAAAACTTGCCACTAAGGAACTACCTCCATAGCTAAGAAAGGGCAAAGTAACACCGGTAAGGGGGATCATTTTAGTCACCCCTCCCAGTATGATAAAAGCCTGCACCCCTATAAGGCTGGTAATTCCCAAGGCAACGATTCTATAAAACTTGTTTTTTTGTTCTAGGGTAATTTTAATACCCCTATATATAAGAATCATATAGAGCATAATAATTGCAATACCAGTCAAAAGACCCATTTCTTCACAATAGGCAGAAAATATGAAGTCATTATGGACCTCTGGAATATACTTTGGATATCCTCTTCCTATACCAGTTCCTAAAAAACCTCCAGCTGCAATTGCAAATAGGGATTGGGCAACTTGATAGCCGCCTGAATCAATATATTTCCATGGATTAATCCATATTTCTACCCTTACTTTTACATGATTAAATAAAAAATAAGAAATTACGGCTAAAATTGATGCTACTATAATATTATATATGATAAACTTTCTGTCCCTTTCATAAACATAGACAATAATAATATAAATTGTGAAAAAGATTAATGCTGAACCCAAGTCCTTTTGTAAGAATAAAAAGC
>CAYMVC010000210.1:0-2147 GCA_964393755.1 uncultured Eubacteriaceae bacterium
ATGTTATGGGAAATGGTATAAGCACAGTCAGGGAATTGGTGGAAATAAAAAATCAAGATCCCCTTAGAGGTCGAAATTATGTTACACCTTTGGAAAAGATAAACCTTGATGAAAACGTAGACCTTTTCTTAAAACTCCAAGACAAGGATTTTGATTACATTCCTGAAAATGACCAAATAGTTTATTTAAGGGAGAACTCCAATATTTCTACTGGAGGGGACAGTATTGACTATACAGATAAAACACCAGGTAGATTTAAGAATATTGCTATTGAGTCGGCAAAGGCTGTGGGAGCAGTATTCTGTGGGGTGGATATGATGATAGAAGATTTAGAGGATGAGAATTCTTCTTATGGAATAATAGAATTAAACTTCAATCCGGCAGTCCATATTCATGCCTATCCCTATAAAGGAAAGGAAAGAAATATCGGTAAAGATATACTAGCCGCACTAGGTTTCATCTAGTGAAGCATTGGGGACGGTTCTTTTTGCTTCAAAAGCGATCAGTAGGAGTGAGGTCGTCCGAAAGAATTAAAGATTAAAGGAATCTTAAGCAACTGAGTTGCTTTAGTAAGTCATCTGTAAGAAAACAAGTTTTCAACAGCTGACTTATGAGTAAGCTATTTGTAAGGAAACAAGTTTCCAACAACTAGCGTATAGGGACAGACGACCCTGTCTGTCCGGATAGGGAATGTTGCTCCCTTCAGTAGGGAACGACGCCCCCGACCTTCCGCTGTAAAGAGGGAATTACAAATAAGGAGGAAGTATCATGAACAAAACCACCAGAAGGCAGTTGGAACACAGGACCATTAGAGAATTCACAGACCAACCTATATCACAGGAAATTTTAGACCTATTGTTTGAAGTGGCAAGGCGAACAGCTAGTTCTACAGGCATGCAGGCTAGCTCTATAATAAGGGTAAAAGACCTAGAGAAGAGAAGGCAAATAGCAAAGGTCTGCAGACAGGAATATGTAGCTAGAGCCCCTGAATTATGGATTTTTATAGTAGACTTATATAGAAATAGCAGAATTGCTGAAGAAAAGAATTGCCTTGAAGAAAGTATTGGAGATATGGATAGATTTTTTTCTGCCTTTACCGATGGCTGTATCATGGCTCAAAATGTTGTTAATGCTGCCGAATCTTTGGGTTTAGGGGCAAATTACCTAGGCAGTATCCTCAATGACCCAATGGAAATTTGTAAAATTCTTAACCTACCAAAACTAACATTTCCAGTAGTAGGCTTAGGTATTGGCTATCCAAACCAAAACCCCCAGATAAAGCCAAAGATGGAAATGAAACTTAGGGTATTTGAAGATGAATACAAACCACTAGAAAATTATTTAGAAGCATTCAAGGATTACGACCAGGAAATGCAGACCTACTATGATCTAAGGGATGCTAATAGGCGGGTAGATTGCTTTAGTGACCAGGTGGTCAAGGGTCTCGTCAATGTAATTCCTAAAAGACAAGAAATTTTAAACTTTGTAATAGAGCAGGGATTTGATTTAGGTTTGTATAAAAAGAAGGAGTAAATGCGAAGCAAAAAGAACCGTCCCCAGTGCTTCTTGGATGGAGGGAAAAATGTGAGGGTAATATTAATTGATGATGAACAACTGGCTTTATCCTATTTAGAATATCAATTAACTTCAATAGGCAATATCAATATAATAGGTAAGTATACAGATACATCACAGGCTAAAGAAGTTATTGAAAATAACCAGGTAGATGTGGTTTTTTTAGATATTCAAATGCCAGAAGTAAATGGTTTAGAATTTGCTGAACTCTTATTGGAAAACCAGCCCTCATTAAATATTGTCTTTATAACGGCCTATCAGGAATACGCTATAAAAGCCTTTGAATTAAATGCTTTAGACTATATTTTAAAACCTGTAAATAGTAAAAGATTATTAAAAACCATTAGTAGAATTCAAGGTCAGGAAGAATTCAAATATCTGGAAGGGAAATTAGAAAAAGATAAATTCCTATATTTAAATTTATTAGGCAAGATAAATTTAAGTAGCCATGATGGGGAAACAATTCCCCTTAAATGGCGTACTGGGAAGGCGGAACAATTATTTCATTATTTAATCCATAGTCGGGAAACTCCTCTGGATAAGTCTGTACTAGTAGATCTGTTTTGGGAAGA
>CAYMVC010000211.1:0-2145 GCA_964393755.1 uncultured Eubacteriaceae bacterium
TTTACCATAATTCTCCTCCTTTTAAAATATAATAATTAAACTGCGGACGACCACAGGTCGCCCCTACTGGGGAACGACGAGGACGTCGTTCCCTGCATATTATTTTATTTGATGGTGCCGTTCCCTACACTATAACTTCCTTCTCTTCGCTTACATATACCTTAGCTGCACATATGACTTCGTCATCTTTGCCTGCCCTCATAAGGGTTACCCCTTGGGTATTTCTACCCATTTGTGAAATACCGCTTGCTTCTAATCTTATCACAATTCCATGGTTATTTATAAGCATTATATCATCTTCAGTGGTAACTATTCTTATACCCACTAATTCTCCTGTTTTTTCTGTAATATTATAGGTAGTGACTCCCTTTCCTCCCCTAGTCTGGGTTCGATAGGCATCTAAGCTGGTCATTTTACCAAAACCCTTAATACTAATTGCCAATAGGTAAGATCCATCTGATACTAAGTCCATTCCTATTACCTCATCATTCTTTCGTAGATTTATACCTCTTACACCCATGGCTGTCCTTCCCATTGGTCGGACATCTTTTTCGTCAAATCTGATGGCAAAACCTTTCTTTGTTCCTATTATGATTTCTTTTTCACCATTTGTTAACCTTACACCTATTAGTTCATCATCTTCTCTAATGGATATGGCAACAAGACCTGTTCTTCTGGAAGAATCAAATTCTGTTAGTTCTGTCTTTTTCACACTTCCATTCTTAGTAACCATCAATAGGTAATGGTCTGGCCTGAATTTCTTTATGGGTATCAGGGTGGTTACAAGCTCTCCCAGTTCTAATTGAAGTATATTTACAATGGCTGTACCCCTTGCCTGCCTGCTGGCTTCAGGTATTTCATAGGTTTTTAGCCTATATACCTTACCCTTATTTGTGAAGAATAATAGGTAGTGGTGGGTGGAAGTGATAAATAAATGTTCCACAAAATCATCTTCCCTGGTACTTAAGGCAGCCACTCCTCTTCCGCCTCTTCTTTGGGACTTATAGGTATCGGAAGGTAATCTCTTGATATAGCCAAAGTGGGTTAGAGTTATTACCACATCTTCCTCTTCTATTAGGTCTTCCATATCAAATTCTGATACATCGATATCAAAACCTGTTCTCCTGTCATCACCGTATTTCCCCTTAATTTCTAGAAGTTCCTCTTTAATGATATTTAGGACAAGTTGATCATCAGATAATATTTCCTTTAATTTTTTAATCAGTTCCAGTAGTTCTTTATATTCTTCTTCTATTTTGTCCCTTTCTAGGCCTGTTAACCTTTGTAGTCTCATTTCCAGAATTGCCTGGGCCTGTTTTTCGGATAGTTTAAAATTATTCATTAGACCTTCCTTAGCTATTGGTACAGTCTTGGAAGAGCGGATTAATTTAATTACCTCATCAATATTATCTAATGCTATAATTAAACCTTCTAGAATATGGGCCCTTGCCTCTGCCTTATCTAAATCGAATTGGGTTCTGCGGATAATTACTTCCCTTTGGTGGGCCAAATAGTGGTCTAACATTTCCCTAAGATTTAATACCTTTGGCTCATTGTTTACCAATGCCAACATTATTACCCCAAAGGTTTCCTGCATCTGGGTATGTTTATATAAAAGGTTCAGCACCACATTTGGGTTAACATCCCTTTTTAATTCAACTACTATTCGCATGCCTTTTCTATCTGATTCATCCCTAAGGTCTGAAACCCCTTCAATTCTCTTATCCTTTACCAGGTCTGCAATTTTCTCTATTAACCTGGATTTATTCACTTGAAAGGGGATTTCTGTCACTACAATCCTATATCTGCTGTTATTTATCTGTTCTATATTTGCCTTTGCCCTAACTTTAACCTTACCTCTACCAGTATTGTAGGCAGACCTAACTTCATTCATTCCCAGAATCATTCCCCCTGTAGGGAAATCTGGTCCTTTTATTTTCTTCATTAATTGGTCAATGGTTACATCAGGGTCATCTATAATTTGAATAACCCCATCAATTACCTCCCTTAGATTGTGGGGGGGTATATTTGTTGCCATCCCTACTGCTATCCCAGAGGATCCGTTAACTAATAGATTTGGATAACGGGAGGGTAATACCGATGGCTCTTTCTCAGTTTCATCAAAGTTTAGGTTATAGTCTATAG
>CAYMVC010000212.1:0-2084 GCA_964393755.1 uncultured Eubacteriaceae bacterium
TATTCTTTCCAGCCTAGCCGTAAATTTTAAAATAAGCCAAGCTGTCAATGAAAATAAGACAGTAAGGGCTGCCATTCCTAAATCTCTAATAAGGACTGACTTATTGATTGATTCACTTTAGCACTATGCTAATCTAAATAAATATAAAAGGGAGGGTACATAGTGGATACAAATGCAGTTGCAAAGCTTTCTTTCGGGAAATCATTATTAATCATAGGTTTTTTACTAGCTTCTATTTTTCTAGGTGTTATTGTATGGGAATTAGATCCACAAATTCCCATAATCATTTCCACCATCTTCGCTGTTGGATTGGCCATAATGAATGGCTCTAAGTGGAATGAATTAGAGGGGACTATTTATAAGACAATTAACAGTATAACACCTTCCATTGTGTTTTTACTGGCAATGGGTATCATGTTGGGGACCTGGCTTCATTCTGGGGTAGTTCCAACAATAATTTATTACGGGTCCAAGATGATATCACCGGTAATCTTCTTACCTACTACATTTTTACTTGCTTCAGCCACATCATTGACAACAGGAGATTCCTGGGGAACAGCAGGAACCATAGGGATAGCATTATTAGGTATAGGTATAAGCTTTGGAATACCAGCTCCTATGGTGGCAGGGGCCATTGTTTCCGGCTCTTATTTTGGGGACAAACTTTCTCCAATCTCTGATACCACTGTGCTGGCATCTGGTGTATGTGGAGTAGATATTTTTGACCATATTAAGTATATGCTCTTTACCACTGTTCCGAGTATGATAATTGCAATAATAGCATATTTTATCATGGGATTAAAGTATGCCAAACATGTGGAAATTGAGCAAATAACAGAATTACATAGGCTATTAACTGAAACATTTACCATTAGTCCAATATTGCTTTTAGTACCGGTGGCTGTACTGGTTATGATTGTAATGAAGGTTAAGCCGGTACCGGCACTTTTGGGTGGGGCAGTTTTTGCAGCTATCCTGGCCATGATCTTCCAAGGGGCTGCCCTTAGTGAGGTAATAGATGTAATGCACTATGGAGTAGAACTGGATACTGGCTATGAATTAATTGATGAACTGATAGCCGGCGGAGGACTAGACTATGTAATGTGGACTATTTCCCTGATATATTGTGCCATGGCCCTAGCCGGGGTCCTGGATGCCTCCGGGGTTACTGAGGCAATTGTAAATAAGATACTTTCTGTTGTACGTAGTGTAGGGGACTTGATATTAGCTACTGTTGTATCTTCGATATTCTTAAATGCGGCTACAGCAGACCAATATCTAGCCATCATATTCCCTGCCCGAATGTTTAAGGATGCATATAAAGAGAAAAAAATGGATTTAAAGGTCTTATCTAGGACTTTGGAGGATGCAGGAACCCTCACATCGCCACTATTCCCCTGGAATACCTGTGGGGCCTTTATCAGCGGGGCACTAGGAGTTAGTCCCTTTGCCTACCTGCCCTATGCTATACTTAACTGGCTGAATCCAATTATTGCAGTAATCTATGGATATACAAACTTTAATATAGCCTATACAGAGGATGATGAAGGGGAATTACATGAAGAAGTTGCTGAATCCCTTGAAGAAGCTTAGATTTTACAGTAAAAAAGCTGTGTATTTCCTATTGGAAATATACAGCTTTTTCTCCTTATGGACGTAAGCCACTTCCACCTTGGACTGTGATAGTTTCTCCTGTAATATAATGTCCATCTTCAGAAGCTAAAAACATACATAATCTACCTATATCCTTTTCTGAATCCGCAAACCTACCCATGGGAACACTTTGAATAGTTCTTTCATAGAGGTCTGGATATTCTTCCTTCCATTGTTCAAGGCTTTCAGTCATTGCCAAGGGGCAAATAACATTTACATTAATACCATGCTCTCCCCATTCTGTAGCAGCCACCCTTGATAATCCCCTAATTCCTTCTTTTGCAGCTGCATAGGAGGATTGGCCTGGCTTGCCGGATAGGCCTGCACCTGCAGCAAAGTTAATGACAGAGCCTTTAGTTTCTTTTAAGTGGGGAAAAGCCAACTTCATATAATTAAAGGTGCCATAGATACCGGTATTTATGGCTAAATCA
>CAYMVC010000213.1:0-2060 GCA_964393755.1 uncultured Eubacteriaceae bacterium
TCTAAAGGCATTGCCCATGGAATACAGCCTATTGGTTTAGTTAGAAATGATTAGACCACCCGTGCTTGGAAAGGATGTGCAGTAGCTTTATTTTTACTGCGGTTAAATTCATCCAAGGTAGCGGGAACGCTACTTTTTTATTTTGAAATTAATATGGACAAGCCTTGGGACCGGGTGTTTTTAAGCATTGCTTAGGGTAACTATTAAAAAATAAGGGAGATGAAATGATGAAAAATTGGAAAAGGATATTTTTATTGGTGTTAGTATTGTCCCTGGTTATCATGATGTCTATTGGTTGCCAAAAACCTGTGGTGGAGGATGATCCCGAGAATGACCCAGGCAAAGTAGAAGAACCGGAAAAAATTGTAGTAACAGATGTGACTGGTAGGGAATTAACCTTTGACCAACCGGCAACTAAAGTAGTGGGTACCCATAACCCTTCACTAAATGCTGTGGTAGTATTAGGGGGTGGGGACAAATACATAGTGGGCTTTGGTAATAAAGAGATGTCTAGACACTTATATGAAAGTGTAATAAATGATTTTGATGGCTTACCTCAAATTGGTAAAGGGAAAAATATAAACCTTGAAACTGTAGCCTCCACCGGTGCCAATCTTGCAGTTATTCCTGAAAGGTTTAAGGACCAAGTAGAGGAGTATGAAGGAGTAGGAGTTACTGGTATAGTGGCTCTTCCTAATGTTGAAAGTTTTGACACTGTAAAGAACACTATGAAAATTCTAGGGAAGGTATTAGGGGAAGATGCAAGGGCAGCCAATATAGTTGAATTCTTTGATCAAAAGATTGCAGATGCTAAAGAAATATCTTCTAAGGCCACAGAAAAACAAAAAGTTCTGTTTTTGGGTGGTAGTTCTCCTCTTTCTGTTGCCCCTTCAGCCATGATTCAAACTGAATTAATTGAAGCGGCAGGGGGAATAAATGCAGTAGAAGGCATTGATGCAAAAGGTGACTTTGCAGATGTAAATATTGAAGAAATAATTGGATGGAATCCTGATGTAATATGGTTACCTGCCTATGCAGATTATACTGTTGATGAATTAATAAATGATCCAGCCTGGGCTAGTATTAATGCAATAAAAAATAAGGCAGTTTATAATTTCCCATCAATATTAGAACCCTGGGATCAACCAACAGCTGCTGTGGCCTTAGGAGTTTCTTGGGCTACCCATAGTCTTCACCCTGAACTCCACTCCTTAGATGACCTTAAAAAGGATGCAGACGATTTTTATAACTTAGTTTATGGAAAGACCTTCACCTTGGAGGAAATGGGCTTAAAATAGAAAGAGGTTAATAAGACAAAATGGGTTTAACTAGCTAAATTAAGTAGAAGCATCTATAGTCTTGAAGAGTTTGATATTTTTGATAATTGATTTATATTTGGCGGACTGATCTGTCCGCCAAAATAATTATAGGGAAGTATGCTTATACTCGGAATGGCGAGGGCGTCGTTCCCTACTGGGTATTTTTACAACTATTTTAATGTTACAATGGACCTATACTATTTTAAAAAGGAGTTCCTATGAAAAAGCTTTCAAATGGACAACAATTACTACTACTTGCCATTATTTTATTAATATTAATGCTTTTATCATTAAGTATCGGCCGCTATAGTAATAATCCTATAGACCTTGCTAAGACCATATTAGGAAGGCTAGGTATTATAGCACAGTGGGATACAGCTATGGAGAATATTGTATTTTATGTCCGCTTACCAAGGATATTTGCCGCCATATGTGTAGGAGGAATGTTGTCTTTATCAGGTGCAGTCTATCAGGGTATATTTCAAAACCCCCTTGTTTCTCCGGATTTATTGGGGGTATCTTCAGGAGCTAGTGTGGGTGCAGCCATCTCTATATTACTTGGCTTCGACCTAATAGGAAGGCAGGTCTTTGCATTTTTGTTTGGATTATTAGCAGTGTTTCTTACCACTTCCATACCTAAGGTATTTAGGAATAACACTAATATGATGATGGTATTATCAGGAATAATCGTAGGGGGGTTTTTAAGCTCTATACTTGCTATAATGAAGTTCTTAGCAGAGG
>CAYMVC010000214.1:0-2052 GCA_964393755.1 uncultured Eubacteriaceae bacterium
GACTATTATATATTAATAAGTAAATTATTCAAGCCTGACCCCAAAGCATTCCTATTTGTATCATCTGTATGGTCCTCTACTTGTTCTTGGTTTTGGTTTTCTTCCATATCTACAGGGGTTGTTGATTAGAATCATCTCCTGAAGTATTACATGATGCCAATACTACTATAGATAAAATAATTAGACTGGTAAGTAAAATTCGTTTCATTATATTCTATTCTCCTTTTTATATATACTGGAGAATTTTAATTTATCAGACATTTTGTATTTTATTTGTTTTCTCTAATTATATTTATAATTACAATACAATTTTACAAATTATATGTTTATTTTTATAAAAATAGGAGACATTAAGACTATAAAATATTTACATATTGATAAACTAGTAAAATTGAAAGGAGAAACATAATGGATACACTAAGCTTGGTTTTAGTAATAATAGGAGCATTAAATTGGGGATTAATCGCATTATTCCAATTTGATTTAGTTGCTACAATTTTTGGTGGACAAGATGCATTTCTTAGTAGAGTTGTATATGGATTAGTAGGATTAGCTGGATTATATTGTATAAAATTCTTAATGGAAAGAGATAAACCAATAATAAAAGAATAGAGATTTTAATCAGAACTACTGAAAAATCCTCTTATAATATCAATTAATCAAGAACTTGAAAATACAGTATACTACAAATAGAATATAGTTAAGGAGGTTTAGAATGGGTGACAAAGCTAAAAATTCAAAAGATAAATCCAATATTCAGTGGGATATCGCTTCTCTTAATGCAAGCTCAGCAAAAGATATGACGGGATTAATCCCAAGAGGACCTGAATCGGAGGAGGAATTAGAATCTTATAATGAAATTCTAACATACAGACCTGAAAAGATAGTTGCAGAGGGAAATGAAAAAAATTTGAAAAAGACACTAGATGTAAGAAAGAAAACTTATTCTAAAAATAAAAAAACTTAGTTTATACTCTATTTCCTTTGAATAATGTAGTTCAAGGGAATTTTTATTTTATACATTAATATAGTTCAAGATTTTTTATATTAATTGAAATAAGATATAAAAGAACTATCGACATTAACGTAACGCTGATGTGTATACTGATGTTAAAGGAGCAACTTCAATAGTATCCCAAAAGGGGTCAGGCTTTCCCAAATGGGGTCAGTATCCCAAAAGGGGTCAGGCTTGAATTATTTACTTATATTTACTTATTTCCTTCCACCTTTTAATCGCTTCTTCAACATAGGCTGTGCCTTTACTATCTCCTGATCTTATTTTTGAGATCATTGATGGGGATACATTAAGTTTTTGTGATAATAACTTATTACTTACATCGCAATATTTCTCACTTAAGAGTACAATTGCTTTGCGAATATCTGATATTTTTTGTACTTTTGTTTTCTTGGTAATATCAATTACTGTAACGTTTTCATTAACACATACTGCTTCTATTATCTCATTAATATTTATATTCTTTCGTTCTTTCTTTTCATTTTTTACTATTAAATTTGATGGCTGAAATTCATCTGTATTTACATATACTATTTTTCTATCTTCTTGATTCATAAATTGTAGATATTGTTTTATAGCTTTATTTTTATTCTCTGATAATATTTTTAATATATAAGAGGTATCAACTATATTGCTCTTCTTCCCAATATAATATAAATGACTACTCCATTTATACTCTATTCCATCTTTGAGATTGGCCTTTACTGGATTATTATGAATATATCCTATTAGTTGAAGTAAATAATTATCTTTATCACATAGCAAGGCCTTATACCTTTGCTGAAATACATGACCCGTTCTATTATATTTACGATTAAACCATTGGGTATAAACCTGTTGAATTCGTTTCATAATCTGAGAAAGTGGAACATCTCTTACCTCAATTAAAAGATGTGCATGGTTATCCATAATGCAATAGGCGTATAGCATAAAGCCTATTTTTTCTTTATATGAGGCTATTATATTTAAATATTTATTTTTATGTACTTCTTCACTTAACACATTTTCTCCATTGTTTCCTCTAACCATTACATGGT
>CAYMVC010000215.1:0-2032 GCA_964393755.1 uncultured Eubacteriaceae bacterium
CCCGAACACAGAAGTTAAGCCCTTCAGCGCTGATGGTACTTGGGTGGAGACGCCCCGGAAGAGTAAGTCGTTGCGGGATTTTTTATTTGTGAAATATTCATTCTAAAGACATATATTTTCCTTTTCTCTGATTAAATATTAAAATATGGGGTATTTAAACTTTAGCAAGTGGGTTATAATAAATACCTAGTTGATTTAAAAAAAATAAGGAGGATGGAAATGCAAAAATATGAATGTTTGGCTTGTGGCTATATTTATGATCCGGAGTTGGGGGATCCAGATAATGGAGTAGAACCAGGGACTGCTTTTGAAGATGTTCCAGATGACTGGGTGTGTCCTTTATGTGGAGTAGGAAAGGACATGTTTGAGGCCATAGATTAATTTACATAACAATTAATAACTTATATAATTTGGTAACTTACTTAAAAAATCAGCTAATTTACTGGCTGATTTTTTAGTTTTATAATAAAATAAAGATAGTGTAAAAAATATAAATCAGAAATAATTTATTTCTTGGTAAATCTTTAATATTTTACAAGGGAGAAGAAGATGGCTAAATACAGTGAAAAGGTAAAGGTAAGTGTAAATAGTACAAGTGGAATATTATTTATATTATTATTTATTGTAGGAGTAATGGGAATAACTTCATTGCTTAAACAATTAAAAAATCAGTTATTAGCAGGATATATAAGTATTGGAATTCTTTTAATCATGATTGTATTTGCCTTTAAAGTTATTAATAGATTTATAAGCGAATATGAATTTGTCATAAGTGGTAGTCGTTTTAAGGTTAGTAGGATTACCGGTAAAAGGTCCACAAGGGAAGTAATAAATATCCACCTTAAACAAATAGATTATATTGTGTCCACAGATGAATTATCAAACAATAGAGAACTGAATAAAAATGTATCCAAGAAATATAATTTGACCCTTGTTGGTCTAAAAAGGGATAAATTAATCGGTTTTTATAAGGAAGGAAACAAACTATATAGTTTTACCTTTCAGCCCAGCGAGAAAATGAGGAAGTTTTTGATAAATGAATTAGGTAATGATAAGGTTATTTTGTAATAAAAGACCAGCTCCTACTCTTATTAGTAATGGAAGCTGGTTTTGATTTATAATTCTATTCTTAGGATAGGCTATCAATTTTACTTAGTAGGTCCTCCTTGCTTTGGACTCCCACCATCCTATCTACTTCTTTACCATCTTTGAAAAATAATATTGAAGGTATACTCATTACCCTAAACTTTCTGGCTAGATTTCTTTCTTCATCCACATTAAGTTTTGCAATTACCGCATCCCCTTCATTTTCATCGGCAATTTCGTCAATAATAGGACCCAACATTTTACATGGACCACACCATTCAGCCCAAAAATCTACTAATACAAGACGGCTAGAATTTTCAACCTCTTGTTCAAAATTATCCTCATTTACAATTAAAACTTTTTCACTTGCCATAGATATAAAACTCCCTTCTTTTTAATAACTAATATTATTTATACCCATTAATTCTAATTACTATCATAGTTGGAAATTAATTTTTTTACAAGTATTTAGCCTATAGATTGTGTTTTTGGACAAATAACTTAAGCTAATATGGATATACCCTAGCGAATAAATCTGAAAATAGTATTAATAATAGACAAAGTGTAAAGATAGAATATAATAAGAAATTAAATTACTTAATAGGGTGATAAATATGCAAAATGTAAGACCCTGTTGTTTGTGCGGTAATATGCGTGTAAATGGAATATCCATTTTACAACATTGGATATGTAGCGAATGCGTAAAGGAATTGTCGGTGATAGATGATAGTCATTTATTTTATGAATTCTATATAGATGAGATAAAAAATATTTGGGATAATTATATTTTCATTAAGGGAGGAGGGAAGTTTCTATAATAACATAGTCTGAAAATATTTCTGAAAATTCAAACAAAAAAGAAGGAATTTTATACTTTTTAGAGAATAGGTATATTAATGTAACCAATTACATTTGTTGTGGCTTGTTATATTCATGAAGTAGGGGA
>CAYMVC010000216.1:0-2005 GCA_964393755.1 uncultured Eubacteriaceae bacterium
TGGACATCTGCAAAGTGTAAACCTGTTGTAGGTTCATCTAAGATATATAGGGTTTTTCCAGTGTTTCTTTTACTTAATTCACTTGCCAGTTTAATCCTTTGGGCTTCTCCCCCTGATAATTGGGTGGAAGGTTGTCCTAGGGTAATATAGGATAAACCAACATCATATAGGGTTTGGAGTTTTCTCTTTATCTTTGGAATGTTTTCAAAGAAATCCAAGGCCTCTTCCACAGTCATATCTAATATGTCTGAAATACTTTTTCCCTTATATCTTATTTCCAAGGTTTCCCTGTTATATCTTTTGCCTTTACAGACTTCACAGGGGACATAAACATCCGATAGAAATTGCATTTCTATTTTAATAATACCGTCACCATTACATGCCTCACACCTTCCCCCTTTTACATTAAAGCTAAACCTGCCTTTTTTATAGCCCCTTGCCTTAGCTTCAGGGGTGAGGGCATAGATATCTCTTATATGGTCAAAGGTGCCGGTATAGGTGGCTGGGTTTGATCGGGGTGTTCTTCCAATAGGTGATTGGTCAATATTAATTATTTTGTCTATATTTTCTATTCCCCTAATTTCCCCATGTTTTCCAGGCCTAGTTCTTGAATGATTAATTTTTTGTGCTATAGCCTTATAGAGAATTTCATTAACTAAAGTGGACTTTCCAGAACCGGAAACTCCTGTAACACAGGTAAATAGACCTAAGGGGATTTTAACATCTATATTTTTTAAATTATTTTCCCTTGCCCCCAATATTTCCAGGGACTTACCATTTGCGATCCTATGGGCATAGGGTAGGGGTATTACCTTTTCCCCACTTAAATACTGGCCAGTTATAGATTTTTTGTTCCTTATTATCTCTTGGGCCGTTCCTTCTGCTACAATATAGCCCCCATGATTTCCTGCTCCAGGTCCTATATCTATTATATGATCTGCAGCCATCATGGTTTCCTCATCGTGTTCCACTACTAAAAGAGTATTTCCCAGGTCAGTCAGGTCTCTTAAGGCACCTAGTAATCTACTATTATCCCTTTGGTGGAGGCCAATGCTGGGTTCATCTAAAATATATATTACTCCTACCAGTCCAGATCCTATTTGGGTTGCCAATCTAATCCTCTGGGCCTCCCCTCCAGATAGGGAACCTGAAGCCCGAGAGAGGTTAAGATAGTCTAGACCTACATTTATTAAAAACTCCAGCCTTGCCCTTAATTCTTTTAAGATTTGATCAGCTATAATTCTATCCTTTTCACTGAGGACCAGAGAATTAATAAAATCCAAGGATTCATGGATAGGAAAATCTGAAACTTCAGCTATATTTTTATCATTTATAGTCACAGCCAGGCTTTCCTTACTTAATCTCTTTCCATTACAGGTGGGACAAGGGTCCATAGCCATATATCTTTCAATTTCTGATCTCATGTAAGAAGAATAGGTTTCCTTATATCTTCTTTCCAGATTATTTATAATTCCTTCAAAAATAACATCGTACTCTACTTTTCTTCCCTCTTTAACATAGTTAACCCTGATTCTTTTACCTTTGGAACCATAAAGTATAGTATCTACTACTTTTTTACTAAGGTCCTTAATGGGACTATTAAGGCTGAAATCATAGTGGTGGGAAAGTGACTTTAACATACTATAGTACCAGGAGTCTTCTTTTGCTCTGGACCAGGGAGCCAGCCCCCCTTCTGCAATAGATTTTGTAGGGTCAGGAATAACCAGCTTTGGGTCAATCTTTAATAGGGTTCCTAAGCCATCACAGGTGGGACACTTGCCGAAGGGACTATTAAAGGAGAAGTTTCTAGGGGCTAATTCTCCTAAACTGATACCACAATCAATACAGGCATATTTTTCACTGAATAATAACTCCCTATCCCCAATAATATCCACCAATAATATCCCATCACTTAAATCCATTATGGTTTCAATAGAATCAGTCAGTCTTTTGTTTATTCCTTCTTTTATAATAATTCTGTCCACAACAATTTCTATGTCATGCT
>CAYMVC010000217.1:0-1990 GCA_964393755.1 uncultured Eubacteriaceae bacterium
AAGGTTGGTTAGCCCTAATGGCATTTTAGGTAAGTGATGAAATCTTTTCAGTGGCATCCTTTAGAAAAAAGGCTATCACCAAAGAATACTTATTAAGCTTGGAGGCTCTAGCCTATCTAAGTTGGCCCGGGGGAACAGTATTAGGCTATATTATAGGCAACTTTTTACCTGAGCCTATTCAGGCAAGTATGGGGATAGGAATTTATGCAATGTTTATAGCCCTCCTCTTACCTGAAGCTAAGAAATCAAAGATAGTGGCTATTCTAGCTATATTATCAGGATTGACAAACACCCTGTTAATCCATATGAACTTTTTACCCCAGGGTTGGTCCATTGTAGTAAGTGTTTTATTAATATCCACCCTTGGTCTTATTCTTAATGAAAAGGGGGTTATATCCATTGAATGAAATTAAGTTATTGATAATTGGGATGATGATTGTCACCTATTTACCCAGGTTAATTCCATTTTTATTAGCATCTAAACTACAATTCCCTGATCGATTGAGAAGTTTCTTAAAATTTATTCCCTATGCTACCCTAGGTGCCTTAATAATACCTGGAGTATTTACAGCCACACCCCAAATGCCAACCGCAGCAATAGCCGGAGGGCTTTTTGCCTTAGTCTATGGTTGGTATAAGGGAGGAATTATAGTGCCGGTCTTAGGGGCAGTTGTAACTACGTTTTTGGTATTGTCTATTTAACAAACACCTTTCTGTTTTAAAATTTAGCTAAGATATACTATAATACAGGATAGTAGAAGAAATTATATAAAGGGGGCGTAATTATGGATAAGAACACGGATTTTGTTATGGAAAAGAGAATTGCCAAGACCATTGGAAACCTGGAAAAGAACAATATGAGGGGATACCTGGCAGAAGATGAAGAGGGAGCTCTTGAAAAGATTAAGGAACTCCTAAACAAGGGAGACGTGGTATCGGTAGGAGGGTCCATGACCTTGTTTGAAACAGGTGCCATAGATTTATTGAGAAATGGTGATTACAAATTCTTAGATCGCTATGCACCAGGATTAACTCCCCAGGAAATCAAGGAAGTCTTTAGGGGAGGATTTTCGGGAGATGCCTACCTAACCAGCACAAATGCTCTAACCGTAGAAGGGGAACTATATAGTGTAGACGGTACTGGAAACAGGGTGGCTTCTATGCTTTATGGACCAGATAAGGTTATTGTAGTTGTAGGGAAAAATAAATTAGCAGATAATGTGGAGGATGCCATCAGGAGGACTAAGGCTATGGCTTCACCGGCTAACAATAAAAGATTAAATATGGCAAACCCTTGTGTTAAGTCAGGATTTTGCTCCGATTGTACCAGTCCTACTAGGATTTGTAATAACTATGTCTTAATAAAAAGGCAATCAAATCCTGATAGAATTCATGTAATAATAGTTAATAAAGATTTAGGATATTAAAGACAAAAAAGTCAATTGGTAGAGGGGGGACCTCTACCAATTTTTCTTAATAAGGGGATTAAGAAACAAGACTACTGCAATTGTTATTATTTTAACATATATTATGTCATAAATCAAGATAAAATATAAAATTTTGTAGTTATTCTATGATTGACCTTATTCTATGATAATGTCATTCCAAGTGTAAGGAGGAATCCTATATTTTTCAACAATGATAAGATCCTAAGTTTATTTTTTTATTTTATAAAATCCTATTCTAAAATAGTCTTAAAAGGTCTATAATGTAAAAACATGGATGATATTGTAAATAAATTACGATAAATAAATAAAGGAAAGAACTGTTAAATATCGAATTTAATCTAATGGAGTTTATCTTACGGGGACAATTCTAAGGAAGGGGTGATATTAGGTGGAAGGGGAAAAGTATAAGCCAATTGTTTTTGTAATCCTATTAGTAATAGCCATAGCCATAGGGATAATCCTACCTACGATTTTATTCACAAGACATGTGGTGATATTTCAATTAATAATCACCATACTTTTAATAACACCTATTATTTATG
>CAYMVC010000218.1:0-1942 GCA_964393755.1 uncultured Eubacteriaceae bacterium
TTGCTAACCTTTAAAGCTGTTCACTTAAATTTTTACTCAATCCCTATGTGAAAGCTTCTAAAGGCACTTTTTTATTTATTCAATTTCTATTCTCCTGCTAGTTTTTACTTCTTCTTTTTTTGGAACACTTATAACTAACATTCCGTCATTTAATTTTGCCTTGATATTGTCTAAGTCAGAATCTATTAAACGGATTCTGCGAGCCATTGAAGAGGTGCGTCTTTCCCTATGGATATAATTCTTAGATTCTTCCTTCTTCTCTTCTTCACGATTTACAGAAATACAAAGATTCTCCTGGTCTACATCTAAAAAAATCTCTTCCTTCTTAATACCTGGTAGTTCAGCCTCAATAATATATTGATTTTCTTCTTCCTTTACGTCCACCTTAAAATTGTCCCTTAACAGACTTCGGCTATCCATCCAATTATCGCCAAAAAAGTCGTCAAGCATGTTGTAAAAATTGTTAAAGCCACTATTTATCATTTTATTGCTTCTGTGATTGAAAGGAACTAGTCCTGCCATGATCAACAACTCCTTTTTATGTTTTATTTTGTTAGCACTCACCGTTGATGAGTGCTAATTATTTTATACCATATATTTCAAACTTTGTCAAATGTTTTGGAATAATTTTTGATATATTTTTTAATCATTTTACATATAATAGAATTCCCAGGTAAAAACTTATTAATCATTAAGCGTTTTCATTTTATATAAAATGGGTTTTGACAATTCTTACTAAACCTGTTATACTTTTTTTAAATTTAAAACTTTTTAAAAAAACTATGAAGAGAAGAGTAGGTCGGTAAATACTTTTACAGAGAATCACTAAGGGTGGGAAGTGATAGAGGATAGCTGGCTGAAGATGGTCTTGGAGTGGGGATGTTGAATAATTAGACATCCACGGCTGCACCCGTTATAGTGATATAGTATAGAGGGTAATTCCCCAGTACTAGATGAGATAAGGATTGTGAGGTCTTTATAAAAATAGGGTGGTAACACGGAACTTTCGTCCCTTTGCATAGGCAAAGGCATGGAGGTTTTTTTATTTTTACTTTTAGAAAGGATGGGAGAAATGAAAATCAAAAACTTATTTAAAGAAAAGAAATTAGTATATTCCTTTGAGGTATTTCCGCCAAAGGAAGACTTACCATTAGATAGGGTGTTTAATACAATTGAAAGATTAAGTGAAATAAGGCCTGACTATATAAGCGTTACCTACGGTGCGGGGGGAAGCACCCTTAATAATAGAACTAGTATACTATCTTCAAGAATAAAGAATAACCAGGGTATAGAATCTTTAGCCCACCTTACATGTATAGGCGCTACTAAGAAGAGTATTGATGGTATTTTAAAGGAATTGGAAGAAAATAATGTGGAAAATATCCTTGCCCTTAGGGGGGATATGCCAGAAGAGGGTTTTATTCCTAGAGAGTTTAAAAACTCCCAGGATTTAATAAGCTACATCAAGACTAAAGGAAACTTTGGTATAGGAGCCGCCTGCTATCCTGAGGGCCATATAGAGACAAAAGTTAAAGATTTAGATATAGATATAGATATAGATATATTGGGGTTGAAGAAGGAAGCAGGAGCAGATTATTTTATCAGTCAATTATTCTTTGATAATAATCTATTCTATGATTTTCTCAATAAGGTGGAGAAAAAAGGTGTAAGGCTTCCTATACAGGCAGGGATTATGCCGGTAATTAATAAAAGGCAAATAGAAAGGATAGTCTCCATGTGTGGGGCTACCCTTCCCCAGAAATTTATAAGGATATTAAATAAGTACCAACATGATTCCATTGCCCTAAGGGATGCGGGAATAGCCTATGCTACAGAACAAATTGTGGATTTAATTACCTGGGGAGTAGAAGGCATCCATCTATATACTATGAATAATACTACAATAGCTAATAATATTACAGATAATATTTCTTCATTAATA
>CAYMVC010000219.1:0-1935 GCA_964393755.1 uncultured Eubacteriaceae bacterium
AAACCTATCATTTAGATAAGTAATAAAACAAGAAGTGAATAAACTAACATAATATAAAGATAAAAGATAAGCTAATTATACGAAAGTTAGCTTATCTTTGTTATTCTAAATATGTTTAAGATGATGTAAATAATTATATACATTAAAAAACTTCTCCTTAAATGGGGAAGTTTTTTCTATCCATATTAAAGAATAAAACCTATGTATTTGGAATATTGTATAAAGATATAGTAATAGAAGAGGGGTGGACCAGTGAATAATAACAAAATTAACATTATTTTTTGGGTCTTAATATTATCATTACTGTTTGCAATTGGTTACCAAGGAAGCATTTTAGCAGATAATATTAAGAAAACTGCTCAGACATTTCAGGAAGAACATGTGGTGGAAGTTGATGGTAAAAGTAATGAAATCCCTAAAAATAATATTGAAGATGATAAAAATAAGGTCAATAAATTATCCCTTGATTTTCTAAAGGTAGTTTTAAAAAAGACTATACCTATAATGGAGTTAGGGTATGGGGGGGAAGAAAATAATAATATATTTTTGTCTATTTTTTCTATTACGACAAAAATTAACTTGAGGGATCCTAAAACCTTATTAAGTGCTCAAATCCCCCTATTAGAAACCTATGAACCGGATGATGTTAAAATATCATTGGAAGATCAAATTGCCATTTATGATGAACTTTCGCCTATACCCCTGGAGGATGATAAAAAAGCTGGGGAGGGTGTTAAGCCAACGAATGTTAAGATAAACAATAATGAACCCCTAGTGTTGATTTACCATACCCATACCACTGAGAGTTATACCTCTTCTTCTAAAACAAAGATAGATTATGTTAGTCCTTGGAGAACTTTAGATAAAAATAAAAATATTGCTAAAGTGGGTGATGAAATTAAAAATATTTTACAAGATGAATATGGTATCCAGGTTTTACATGATACCACTGTCCATGATTATCCTACTTATGATGGTTCATATACCCGTTCTTTAAAAACAATTGAAAGGGTCTTAAAGGAAAACCCTACTATAAAATATGTTTTTGATATTCATAGAGACGGTCTTAAGGACACAAAGAAAAATAGAGAAAACTGTGTTTCTGTTTTTGGAGACCAGGAAACTGCAAAGGTTATGATGGTAGTGGGAAATGATAATTTTAACAATAAACAGAACCTGAGTTTTGCAGAGAAAATTCAAAAAGGACTGGATAAGAATTATCCAGGAATTACCCGAGGATTGTTAAGCAGGGATAATAGAAAATATAATCAATTTGTATCTGACTATGCTGCACTTTTAGAGGTAGGTAGTAATTTAAATACCCTGGAGGAAGCAATAGAGGCATCCAAATCTATAGCAAAGGTATTGGGGGAAATTATCATTGACTTGGAGAGTTAGTGTATAAAGTTAGATTTTCTGTTAAAAATACAAACAAATGATTATTGGAGTGATGGTTTTGTTGACTAGGATGGAAAGAAGTAGAAATAATAGGCGAAATAAAAAAAGATTTCGCTTACTTATATTTTTTGTCATTATTCTTATATTTATTTCTATTAACCATATTAATAATACTTATAATTCATTAGTAGGCGGAAATGGAGTAAAAAAGATATTTGCAATGGAAATAAATTCTAATACCAATAATATAGGTATTGTTTTTTTTGGAGAAGAGATAAATTTATCAGGGGATTTTATTATAGAACTAAAGGATTATGCGGGAGATACATGGAAAACCCTATATCATTGGTTTAATGAAAAGATAGGGAACCTAAGAAAATAGCCTAAAAAATCATGGTTCAAGATATTAATTCAAGCTACGTGAAGCAAAAAGAACCGTCCCCAGCGCTTCACCGAAAGAGCCCGCTCCCAGTGCTTTTTATGTTAGTGTAAAATAATTGTAGGCACATTAAAAAAGGAAGGCAGTCCAAGACCGCC
>CAYMVC010000220.1:0-1922 GCA_964393755.1 uncultured Eubacteriaceae bacterium
TTTCAAAATAAAAACTAAAGATTTTCTGGAAGTTCTTTGTTTAAAGGTATTTTAATAATATAATCAAAGGTAATAAAGGTACTTAGGTCTGGAAAGAAGGTTATAGGTTGAATATTTTCAGTAAATATGGTTATTTAGCTATTATAATTAGCTCTATTCTAGAGGGGGCATCTATTCCTTTTCCCGGTCTGCTTGTCTTTATTATGGCTGGTCTTAATGTATATAAGGGTGAACTAAATATGTTTTATGGGGTTGTTTTAGGAGGTATCTCCTATAGTCTTGCTGCCCTAATACCTTATTTTATAGGAAGACATATAAAGGATGGATTGTTTAAATTTTTACAAACAAAACTTAAAGTCTCAAATAAAAAGATTAATTCTATTGAAAGTTTCTTTCATAAGTATGGGGAATTTAGTGTTTTCATATCCAGGCCACTTTTAATCGGTAATTACATTTCTTATTTTGCAGGGCTAGCTAATATTAATATTTTAAAATTCTTGTTACTAACCTTTTTTGGAATACTTCCTTGGAACTTATTGTATTTATACCTAGGTTATTATTTTCAAGGTAATATAGATCAAGCTTCTGATTTTTTAAAAAGATACAATCTACCTATCACTATTGCTATCCTTATAGTAATTATTGGATTTATACTTTTTAATAAATATAAAAATAAAGATAAGGATTATTAAAGGTTAAATATTGGGGTATAATTAATCAAGCTGTGTATTTTATATTATAATATGATATTATAGGACTAAAATATTACAATTTAAATTTATTGGAAGGGACTGGAATATGAGGATCAATAAGGATTATTTGAAAATAAGTTTATATATTTTTGTAACACTTGCCCTGCTTATCCTATTTTTTAAAATTGTAGATAATTTTTCCAATGCATTTGATTCCTTTCGTATTATAATTAATTTCACATTTAAATTATTTAGACCCTTTATAATAGGTATAATAATTGCCTACTTTCTTTATAGACCTGTCAAATGGTTAGAAGACGAATTCTTAAAGGATAGGATTAAAAGAAGGAAGTTAAGTCGGGCTATAAGCATTTTAATAATATATATTATCATATTTGTTATTTTAGGAAGTTTTTTATCCTTTAGTTTACCTAGGATAGGGAAGAATATCACCGACCTTGTAAGCGGGATACCCCAATACATAGAAAAGACCGGAGACTTCCTTACAAAATTAGATATAAACCAAAGAATTCAAAACTTTATAGATAATTTACCCATAGATAGTAGTATTTTAAAAAATTATGATATTGTGGGCAATATTGATGAATATATAAATAAAATATTGGATAATGCCCAAAATGCTGTTGAAAAAATAGCAGTCTATTTAGTTAATAGTGTTATATATATTACTTCTGGATTCTTTTCCTTAGTAGTGGCTTTGTTTATTGCATTTTACATACTTAAGGACAAGGAAGAACTATTTCATAGTATTAATAAATACTTTAATGCTTTCCACCCCACAAAGGTGGGCAGGTGGAAGGAAATATTATTTTTGACTGATGAAATTTTTGGCAAATATCTTTTAGGGAATATTATTGATTCCTCTATTATTGGGATATTATGTTTTATAGGTTTGATGATAATGGATATAAATTTTGCTTTTTTAATAAGTTTGATAGTGGGAGTTACAAATTTAATACCCTTCTTTGGTCCATTTATCGGCGCAGTACCGGGAGCTATTTTGACAATCTTTGATAGCCCAATAAAGGCATTATGGTTTCTCCTTTTTATTTTGGTATTACAACAATTTGATGGAAACTACTTAAAACCAAAGGTTTTAGGTGACAAAGTAGGCTTAAGCCCCTTTTGGGTACTCTTTGCTATTTTAATAGGGGGAGGGATATTTGGTGTATGGGGAATGTTCCTGGGAGTGCCTACAATTGCAGTTAT
>CAYMVC010000221.1:0-1818 GCA_964393755.1 uncultured Eubacteriaceae bacterium
CAAGTTATTTCTACTGGTGGTGGGCTTGTTGAAAGTAAAGAAGCAATGGAAGCAGTAAAAGATGTAAAAGAATATGATACTTATCCAGAGGCATTTTTAGATATGGAAGCAGGAAGGATTGAGGCAGTGGTAGTAGATGAGGTATATGGCAAATATTATATCTCGAAAAAACCAGGAACATATAAGATTTTGGGTGAAGATTTTGGAACAGAGGATTATGGAATTGGCCTTAGAATGGGAGACAAGGCACTAAAGGCTGAAATAGACAAGGTTATGGATGAATTGAAATCTGATGGAACCACAGCAAAGATTTCTGAAGACTGGTTCGGTGAAGATATAGTATTAAAATAATAAAGGATGTAAAACCATAGGGATAGAAATATCCCTATGGTTTTGTGGTGAAACCGGTGGGCGGGAAGCTAGCCCTATAAAATCAGATGGGATAAGCCATAGAAATGAAGGGCTTTGTAGGGGAGACCAGTGGTCTCCCGAAGGAACTAGGAGGCATTTATGGACTATATTATAAACATATCAAAATTTATATTACAGGGAAGTAAGATAACCCTAAGCTTGTATGTAATAACAATGATATTTTCCATTCCCATTGGTATTATTGGGGCCATAGGAAAGGTATCTAAATTTAAAATACTAAGGCATATTATCAGTCTTTATACCTGGCTGCTTAGGGGAACTCCATTGATGCTCCAATTATTCTTTGTCTATTATGGACTGGGGGTCTGGGGCTTTAAAATGTCCTCATTTCAGGCGGCATGTTTTGCATTTGTATTAAATTATGGGGCATATTTTGTGGAGATTTTCCGAGGTGGGATCCAGTCCATTGATAAGGGCCAATATGAGGCGGCCCATTGTTTAGGCCTTACCTATAAGCAGACCATGACCAGGATTGTAATACCCCAGGCAGTAAAGCGGGTACTGCCACCACTATCCAATGAGGCTATAACCCTAGTAAAGGATACTGCCTTAGTGGCATCCATAACCCTGGCAGATGTTACCAGGAATGCAAAACAGGTAGTGTCTAGGGACTTTAATACTTCTGCATATCTGTTGGCAGCCATTTTTTACCTTGCTTTTACCACTGTGGTAGTGTGGGTCTTTAATAGGATAGAAAACAAACATGGATTTTATAATTAGGAGTAATAATTATGGAAATGATAAGAGCAAAAAATATATGTAAAAATTTTGACACCCTAGAAGTAATAAAGAACATTGACTTTTCCATTAACCAGGGGGAAGTGGTATCGGTAATAGGACCTTCCGGCTCAGGCAAATCTACCTTACTCAGGTGTTTTCACCAATTAGAAAGTATCCACGAGGGCACTATTGAGGTAGAGGGAAAAGTTATTGTTGCTGAGGGCAGTCAAAGGGATAGCTATACCATTAGTCCGGAGGAAAAAAGGCAGGGAGTACTGAAGATGGGAATGGTCTTCCAAGACTTTAACCTATTTCCCCATAAGACTGTATTAGAAAACATTATAGAAGCACCAATTATAGTCCTTAATGAAAATAGAGAAGAGGCAATTAAAAAAGCTGAAGAACTATTGGATAGGGTGGGATTACTTTACAAAAAGGATGTTTATCCTTCCCAATTATCCGGGGGCCAAAAGCAAAGGATAGCCATATCAAGGGCTTTGGCATTAGACCCTGATATCATGCTCTTTGATGAACCTACATCTTCCTTAGATCCAGAATTGGTAGGAGAGGTCCTAAAGGTTATTAAAGACCTGGCAGAGGAAAAACGTACTATGATAATTGTCACCCATGAAATGGCCTTTGCCCAAGAAGTTTCCGATAGGGTAG
>CAYMVC010000222.1:0-1814 GCA_964393755.1 uncultured Eubacteriaceae bacterium
TTAGTTCAGTATCGTAGCCCACCACTATACAATCAATGCCCTCTTCATATTTATCCACCAGCCATATATTATATTCCTTAAATTCCTTCTTTAGTGATTCTGTTCCTAAAACATATACCTTTTTATCTCTATAGTTTTCCCTAAGATAAAGGGCGGTAGCCTGGGAAGAGGTGAAGAAATTTGTTTTATCTCCTTCAATCCCCAGCTTATTTATCTTATCAATATATTCCCCTACACTCTTGGACGAATTATTTGTCAGAAATACATACCTTCCTCCAATGGATTTAATAAAATTCAGGAAATCTAAGCTGGCATCAAATAATTCATTATCAATATAGATGGTTCCATCCATATCTAATAAAAATAGTTTCTTCTTCTTCAAATTGCTCTTCATTTCTATCCCTCTTTCCCAGGTCTATTCTTATCATCAAAAAATATCATTTACTAATATATTCAGACTATCCTCAATCTTTCCTATTTCTAAACCGCTATAGGGAAAGACCACCAACTTCATTCCCTTATGAAAACCCTCCACCATCTCTAGGTAAATATTATGTTTCCTAGCTTCCCTAATTATTTCCCTTTCAGTTTTTTCTGTATTCACTTCAAACATCATATGTAATCCAGAATCATGACCTAGGATTATTATTTTATCCCTGGCATTTCTTTCTATAAAATTCACTATTAATTCATTCTTTTTATGATATAGTTTTCGGATTCTTCTTAAGTGTTTTTCCAAATGTCCCTCGCCCATGAATTTTGCCAAGGTTAATTGCTCTATCTTAGAAGATGATTGGGTATACCTAAATTTTTCCCTATTGTAAATTCCTAATATATCTAGGGGCAAAATCATATAGGAAACCCTTATGGAGGGTAGTAAAATCTTAGAAAAGGACCCCAGATAAATCACATGACCTGACTTATCTAGACCTTGTAGGGCTGGAATAGGCCTTGATTCATACCTTATAAGACAGTCATAGTCGTCTTCTATTATAATAGAATCGTTCTTCCGTGCCCAATTTAGGACTTCAATTCTCTTGTCTATTGGCATTACTGACCCTGTTGGATATTGGTGGGAGGGGCTTAAATAAACCATTTTTACTTTAGATTCTCTGAGCCTGTCTAAATCTATTCCTTCCTTAGAAACAGGTATAGACACAATATCCATATCGTAGTCTTCAAAGATATTCTTTGCCTGGATAAAACCTGGATATTCGAAGGCTATATCATAGTGATTATCCTTTAAAAGGGAACATAAAATACCTAAGAGGTACTGAACTCCCGCCCCAATCACTATTTGGTCCCTGCTACACTTGACCCCCCTGGATTTCTGCACAAATTCCCATATTTCTTTTCTTAGTAATAGTTCACCTTGATAATCCCCAGGAGTAAATATCTCCTCTTTCCAATCTTGAAGGACATTTCCATATAGTTTTCTCCATACCTTCATATCAAAGCTATTTCTATCCACTCCATTATTTATATAATGAGGTCTTCTTTCCTCGGCAACAGGACCCAGCCTACTATCGGCTTTAGCAAAACTATAATCCCTTAATTCCACAACAAAATATCCCTTCTTGGGGACATTATTAATATAACCTTCTACCACCAATTGGTTGTAGGCAGACTCCACAGTGGTTTTACTTACCTTGATATCCACAGAAAGCCTTCTTATGGAGGGAAGTTTTTCATTTTTTTTAAGAATACCATCTATAATTTGCTTTTTGAAATAATTATAGATTTGTATATAATAGGCTTCAGTATCATTATAGTCTATAATAACTTGTTCCAAAAATATCACCAACTGTCCTTAT
>CAYMVC010000223.1:0-1809 GCA_964393755.1 uncultured Eubacteriaceae bacterium
TCAACTTTGGTTTAAATGGGGCTGGGTATTATTAATCTTAGTATTATTAACTAGGCTATTATTACCTATAGAGAGTGAAACTCTTGTTCAGATTAATATGTATATAGGGTTAATATTTATGCTGGCACCAATTATAATAGTCGAAAAGGAATTAAAAAAAATGTAGTTAATCGAACAAAAATAATTAAATAATTTTGAAACTAAATAACTATAATTACTTATAATTAATAAACATTGTAATTAGTAAATTATATAATTCTATAAAGGTGGTGAACTATTTGAAGGCCCTAATAAATGTAGATTTATTGGAAGCACTAAGGTCTATTGTTAAACTAAAGGTAGACCATTATCAATCAGATATTGCTTATGATATTTTAGATTTGGCTAATTCTAAAGAAAATGATTATTTTTGTTTTATGGCCAGAGAAGCAGGTACCTGGTTATTTGAACAGAAACAAGTCTATATTAAAGATACCCAAGCTAATATTACATGGAAGTCCTATGAAAATAGTCATGTATCCACCTATGCAGTAGAAATAACTCATAAAGAAGAAGGAAAGATATTAGGAAATATCTATGAAATAGACTATCAAAGAACCTTGGCAGATATTAAAATTAATGAAAAGGAAGTAGAAAAAATAGAAGTTACTTTTACTAATGATAATAAGATTGTCTTTGATGTAGAGAGTTTTAAAAATAATAAAAATGATATTATTAGAGATTATGGAGAAATAAAGGACACTAAGGATCTTATAAAGGATTATTTTGATTTTACAATTCACCAAAATAAGTTAAAGTCTGAAAGATTTAAAACTAAAAAGATAGTAAGTCTGGATGATTATCTATATGGATTAAATAAAGAAAGGTTAAATAATATTGGTTATAAGAAAAATGATATTTTTTATATAAGTAAAGATGATGAAGATAAGATTCTTAATCAGACCAATATTAATGTCTATATGATAAAGGGAAATGAAAAAGTAAAAATAGATACTTTAGCAAATACTTATGAAAAAATTACTTATGGTATTTGGATTGAGGATAAGAAGAGATTTGATAATTTTGATAGAAATGAACTAAATAAAATAATCAAAGAGAAATTAAATGGAAATAGGAAAAAGGAAAAATTACTGGATTTTGGATATAAAGGAAATGATCTTTATTTATTAGATAGCCATCAGGAAATAAAAAGTGCCTTTATTCAACACATAAAGATATATGGAGTAGATAAGGATTTAAATAAAATAGTACTAAATAGTATGAAGGAAGTTTCAGAGCAACTAAAGCAGAAAAATATTATCGCAGTAGATATTAATGATAAAGAAAAAATAGGGGAATTATTGTACAAAAACAGTCAGTCTAATTTTATTGATATATTAGATGATAAGGAAATAAAGACAATAATAAATATGCAGATCAAAGAGTCTACTTATTTTGATAAAATTGAAGAAAGTGATGGAGAGTATTTAACTAAAAATATTGAAGCTATTGCTGAAAAGCTTATTAAAGAATATGATAAGGATATAAAGATAGCAGAAAAAATAGAAGATATTATTAAAGAAACATTAAAAGAAAAGGTAATTGAAGGAAGGAATACAGAGAAATCTCTAAAAGGTAAGATTGAAGCTGCTAAGGATAAGGCTGAGAAAAGTAATCAAGATAAGGATTTAAGGTCAAGTAAGGATATGGAAAGAAATTAATAAATATTATAATTAAATAATATTATAATTATAGTTTGTTATTTAATGTACATCAGTAGTAAAATCCGAACCCACAGCGGGGGAGAAAGTAAAGGGATAAATCAATCGG
>CAYMVC010000224.1:0-1804 GCA_964393755.1 uncultured Eubacteriaceae bacterium
TTTCCGGTGTAGTCCAAACAAACTGGTATTTGCCTTGACCATATTCTATTTGAACATTTGCCTTTTCCTTAGGTGACTGGCTACTACTAATATATTGGGTGTTGGATATATATAAGTTATCTAAGTTATCTCTTTGGTCCTTCATAAGAGAAATAATTGGACTGACAATAAAATTAACTGTGGGTTGCAGAAAACCTGTGAATTGATAGATTAATGACTTACCTCCCCCAGTAGGTAGGATGGCAATAGTATCATGACCTTCAAGGGAATTTATGATAGAAGATAGTTGACCTGGGTTAAACCCGTCATGACCAAATATATTTTTCAAAAGGAATTCTAGGGCTGAAAGATCAGAATCGTGACCACCTATATTTAAGGAATAGTTTATTGGTTGGCTGGTACTTATTTTAAAATAGTTATATTGATCAAAATAATCTGTCCTTAGATATATGGTATTGGGCTTAAGTTGGTTTTCATCGGTCCATCTTTTTAGAATGCTAAAATCTATATTTATATATCCCCCCCTCCCTAATTGGACAAAGGCATTCCCTTCCTCTGGATGATATTTCTTAATAATTAATTCTGGCTTATTAAATTCTAGCTTTAAGAGTTTGCAAATGTTTTCCATCCACAAGAATAGGTCCTCAAGGGCTAATTCAGCAAAATTATCTAGGCTTTCCCAACTGCCAATACCTAGTTTCCACTCTTTTCTAGATAAATCTAATTTACCCACTTCCAGAAGGGATAGGATTAATATTTGAAACCTTGCCACGGCAGTAGCCCTTAAACAATCATATATATAAGTGCCTTTTGAATTATTTATTCTTTCATAGGCTCCTTCGTAATCCTTTAAATTATGGGAATACAGTTTTAACCTTTCCTTAATTTCTATTACTTTTTCTCCTAATATATAGGATTTGTCTATTATATCTTTGGCATTTATCCGAATAGTTTCTATACCTTGGCTCCTAAGGTAATTATCCTGATCTGAGTCATCCCTATTTAAACCATTGTTCCTATCCTGTAATTGATCTATTTGTATTGCAAGCCTGGCTTGGGGCAAATAAAAATCTATATTACACCCTTGAAACATATCATTACTACTTTGACATATTTCTGAAATAGGTGCTCCTGGGAAAAACAACTGTTGAAGATATAGGTGGTCTGGCAAGTATTCAGCTATTACTTCCGTTAAAAAGTCAATGTTAGGACAATGGTTCCAATTAGGAATTCCATCAGAGATTAAAGGGATGGATTCTTCAAATTGGTCATGCCTGTGAATTGGTCCTAGGTGCTCTTGTAAATATCGGGACATTATTGTGGGGCTACCCCTTAGTAATATGTTTTTTAGGATGCATATGGCATCAAAATATTTCCCTGTTTTATTTACGGGAGCAAAGATATTTTGTATTACAAAATTATGATTGGTATAAGAATAATTTCCACTATACCTTTTCATCGGAGTATTGTCAGTGTCTTTTAAATACATATGCCTATGGCGGGGTTTTAATTTTAAGTCTGAAACTGGTATTGAAGTCTCTTCATCTATGGTATCAAAGTTGCTTTCAGCCTCTTTGCTTTTTAATAATTCCCCCTGGAAGATTTCTTGATCAATGTTTACGATTTTTCTACATCTTGGGAAGCTACTACAACCATAAAATTGTTTTCCCTTAAAGGGTCCCTGTTTAGCTGTTCTGATAACCATTTCGCTACCACAACTTGGACAAATCATATTTCCACCTCTTATACCGATTATTTCCATAAATATATATTCAACCTTTTTCCCCAATTTCCTTTATATTTT
>CAYMVC010000225.1:0-1798 GCA_964393755.1 uncultured Eubacteriaceae bacterium
TTAATGATAAAAGGGCAATAGCCCCCACCTGGGCTAAAGCTTCAATGATCAGGACTCCGGGCATTACATGATATTGGGGAAAGTGTCCTTGGAAAAAGTATTCATTCCTAGTTACATTTTTAATTCCTCCTGCCCAAATGCCCTCTTCCCCATCTATTATCTTATCCACCAATAAAAAGGGATACCTATGGGGGAGTATTTTTTCTATTTCATTTGAATTTAATTTCATTCTAATCCTCCCATCTCTTAAATAATAGGGACACATTATGACCGCCAAAACCCAGTGAATTACTTAGTGCATAGTTTATCCTACCCTCTATATATTTGTTTTTGACTATATTTAAATTACATTCTGGGTCCCCAACCCTGTAATTTATATTTGGAGGAATTATTTCATTTTTCATGGATAGGAGGGTGATTAAAGCCTCTATGGCACCACTGGCACCAAGGAGATGGCCAGTCATTGACTTGGTGGAACTGACCAGAACATTCTTATAATCTTCTCCAAAAACCCTTTTTATTGCCAAGGTTTCATATTTATCATTTAGGGGAGTGGATGTACCATGGGCATTTATATAGTCTACCTGGGACCTTTGAATATTCCCTTCTAAAATAGCACTTTCCATTGCCTTGCCTGCATATATGCCTTCACTATTAGGTTGGGTGATATGACCTCCATCACAGGTGGACCCATAGCCGATTATTTCACCGTAGATTTTTGCCTTTCTTTTCTTAGCATGTTCCAGGTCTTCCAATACCAGGATGCCGGCTCCCTCACCCATGACAAAGCCGGATCTTTCCTTATCAAAGGGGATACTTGCCCTCTCCCTATCAGTTTCCCTTGATAGGGCCTTCATGGAGGAAAAGCCTCCAATTCCTAGGGGGGTTATACTAGCTTCTGCACCCCCAGCTAAAATCATATCACTGTAACCATCTTTGATACTACGGAAACCTTCTCCAATAGCAGAATTTGATCCAGCACAGGCGGTCACCGGACAGATACAGGAACCATGGAAGCCAAAGAAACTGGCTAAATGGGAGGCAGTAAGGTTTACTATAGACATAGGTATAAAGAAGGGGGATATTCTTTCATAACCCCTGGCCATTCCCTTTTCCTTTTCCTTTTCAATGGTTTCCAAGCCACCGATTCCTGAGGAAATGTAAACCCCTACCCTATCTTTATCTATATTATCTAGGCTTATCCTGCTATCTTCTATAGCCTTTATACCTGCTATTAGTCCTAGAATATTTACTCTGTCCATCCTATTAAGAGATTTTCTATCTAGGTATTCTAGAAAGTCTAAATCCTTAACTTGGCCTGCTAATTTTATTTGAAAATCCCCAATATCAAAACTTTTAATGGTATCTATTCCACATTTAGACCTTTTAAGACTGTCTAATATATCTTCCAGGCTATTGCCTATAGGGGACAGACCCCCTAGTCCTGTTACTACTACTCGTCTTTTCGCCATTATATATTCATACCCCCATCGATGGATATAACCTGGCCGGTAATATAGGATGCCTCATCCGACACTAAAAAGTTTACTAGGTTACCAATATCCTCAGGTTTTCCAAAGTATTTTACAGGTATTTCCTCCAATAACTTTTCTTTAATCTTATCACTCAATTTACTTGTCATATCTGTTTCTATAAATCCGGGAGCAATGGCATTGACCCGTACATTTCTACCTGCCAATTCCTTGGCAAGGGATTTAGTCATTCCGATTATTCCCGCCTTACTGGCTGAATAATTTGCCTGACCAGCATTACCCCTAAGACCCACTATACTGGAAAT
>CAYMVC010000226.1:0-1774 GCA_964393755.1 uncultured Eubacteriaceae bacterium
ACAGCTACCCAGTATTCTGGAGATCCTTTACCGGAACCCATACGAGTTTCTGCTGGTTTTTCTGTAACCGGCTTGTCTGGGAAAATCTTAATCCAAACCTTACCGCCTCTTTTTATATGTCTAGTCATAGCAACCCGGGCTGCTTCTATTTGATTGGAAGTAATCCAAGCTGGTTCTAATGCTTGTATACCATATTCACCATAAGTGATTTGATTACCTCGAGTAGCCTGACCCTTCATTCTACCTCTATGCACTCTACGACGTTTAACCCTTTTAGGCATTAACATCTGATGATTCCTCCTTCCTAGTTCTCCTCTTTTTTAACTGTTTCTTTTTTTGTTGGAAGAACTTCACCTTTATTAATCCAAACTTTTACCCCTAGTTTTCCATAGGTTGTATCTGCCTCTGCAAAACCATAATCAATATCTGCTCTTAATGTTTGTAGAGGAACGTTTCCTTCTTGATATCCTTCTGTTCTTGCCATTTCAGCCCCATTAAGCCTGCCGGATACTGATGTCTTAATTCCCAATGCACCATTTCTCATAGCTCGAGTGATGGATTGCTTCATTGCCCTTCTAAAGGAAGTCCTTTTTTCCAATTGGATTGCAATGTTTTCAGCTACTAATTGGGCATCTGTTTCAATATTTTTAACTTCTATAATATTTATAAGGATATTCTTACCTGTTATCTTTTCCAGGTCTTTTCTCATAACTTCTATTCCTGCTCCGCCTCTACCTATAACCATACCTGGCTTTGCTGTATGAATGTGGATTTTAATTCTATTAGCGGCTCTTTCTATCTCTACTTCAGGTATTCCTGCACTAGATTGAGTATCTTTAATATATTTTCTTATGCTTTGATCTTCTATTAATAGGTCGGCAAAATCTTTGTCTTTTGCATACCATCGGGCATTCCAATCTTTTATAATTCCAACTCTCAGACCATGTGGATTTACTTTTTGGCCCACTAATATCCCTCCTTACTCTCTTTCTTTTAATACCACTGATATATGACTAGTCCTTTTAAGGATCTGTGTACCCCGTCCTTGGGCTCTAGCTCTAAAACGCTTTAAAGTTGGCCCTTGATTTGCTGTTATTTCTGCTACATATAGTTTTTCTAGGTCCATATCAAAATTGTTTTCTGCATTGGCTGCAGCAGATCTGATTAATTTCTCAACAGGTTCTGATGCTGCCTTAGGTGTAAATCTTAGTATATTTAAAGCCTCGCCTAAGTTTTTTCCCCTAATTAAATCTATTACAATCTTCACTTTTCGTGACGAAATTCTAATATATCTAGCTGTTGCTCTTGCTTCCATTTCACAAACCTCCTTCCACTCTATCTGACTTTAGAAGTTTTTTCTGATCCCGCATGTCCTCTATAAGTTCTAGTTGGTGCAAACTCTCCCAGTTTATGTCCAACCATATCTTCTGTTATATATACAGGTACATGTTTTCTCCCATCATGGACAGCTATTGTGTGGCCTACCATTTGTGGAAAAAGTGTTGTATTCCTTGACCAGGTTTTTAATATCTTCTTTTCACCTTTTTTATTTAATTCTTCTATTCTTTTTAATAATCTTGCATCTACATAAGGTCCCTTTTTTAATGATCTACTCATCTAATGGTTGCCTCCCTTCCTTTGAAAAATTAATAAACAATGGAGCCTTTAAGACTCCTATAGCCTATTTAGTTTTTCTTCTCTTGATAATATATTTATCAGGGATTACTCGTAAGTAAACTTGAGGACAAGATGTCCAACATCCTAGCAACAGGGT
>CAYMVC010000227.1:0-1769 GCA_964393755.1 uncultured Eubacteriaceae bacterium
GAGTCTTAATACCTTACCCAATGATTATTTTTATAATTATCACTATAATATTTGACATTGTTATGAAGCAAACCAAGCTAGGTAAACACATATATGCCATTGGCAGTAACGAGACTTCTGCTAGATTATCAGGAGTAAATGTAGATTTGATAAAAACTTTAACATTTTCAATTACAGGTCTAATGTGTGGTCTTGCAGGTGTTATATATGCATCTCGAATGACAGCAGTAGCTGCTGCTAGTGCAGCTGTCGGATATGAAATGGAAACTATAGCTGCTGTGGCGATTGGTGGAACAGCCATGAGCGGTGGTCGAGGAAAGATTGTTGGAACCTTTATGGGAGTATTAATGTTTAAAATGATAAGCAATATATTGACTGCAGCAGATGTTTCGACTTTCCTAAATGGTGCAATAAGCGGTGCCATTATAGTAATAGCAGTATTAATGCAAAATTTTCAAAATAGAAGGAAATTTAGCTAAAGATCATTATAATTAAGAAAGGATGTGTTGTTCTATCATGCTCAAGATAGGGATAATTGGTTGTGGAAAAATAGCAACAATACGGCATATTCCTGAATATTTAGATAATCCAAACTGCGAAATTACCGCATTTTACAATAGAACCAATGAAAAGGCGGACTTATGTGCTAAGAAATATGGTGGGAAGGCATATGAATCTATTGAGGAGTTATTAAATTCAGATGTTGATGCTGTAAGCGTATGCGTAGCCAATATATATCATGCACCTATTTCCATTCAGGCACTTAAAGCAGGTAAACACGTTTTATGTGAGAAACCTATGGCAACAACCCTTGAGGATTGCGAAGAAATGAATAAAGCAGCCAAGAATTCTGGAAAGTTTTTAATGATTGGTCAAAACCAAAGACTTGCAAAAGCTCATATAAAAGCTAAAAAGATTATAGAAAGGGATGAACTCGGAAAGGTAATATCCTTTCAGACAAAATTTTGTCATCCTGGACCAGAAGGTTGGACTGGGAAGAAAGATTCTTGGTTTTTCGATAAAAAAGTAGCTTCATTTGGGGTTATGGCGGATTTGGGTGTTCATAAAACTGATCTTATCCATTATCTGACCGGTCAAAAAATAATTAAAACCACTGCCCAGCTCTCTACAATTAATAAAAAGTTTTCTGACGGTTCATCGATTACAGTAGATGATAATGCATTTGCAATATATACTTTAGAAGGTGGTGCAGCTGGAATAATGCATGTCAGTTGGACTAATTATGGTAGCGAAGATAATTCAACAAAAATTTATTTAGAGGGGGGGACTATCCGCTGTTATGATGATAATGAATATTCATTAATTATTGAAAAATTAGATGGCAGTATAGATAAATATGATTTAGATATGCTTACCTCTAATAAAGAACAAACCAGTGGAGGCCATACATCTACAGGTCTAATTGATGAATTTGTAAATAGTATTTTAACCAATACTTCTCCTTCCATAAGTGGGGAAAATGTAATTGATACCATGAAAGTAATCTTTGGAAATGAAACTTCTGCAAAACTTTCTTCAAGTGTGGATATAAAATAGAAAGGATGATGATTGTGGCAAGACCAATAACTATTACAACCGGGCAATTTGGAGACTTACTCTTGGAAGACCTATGTAAGTTGGTTGGAAGTATAGGCTATGAAGGAATAGAGGTGGCCTGCCATGCTCATGTGGATATTCATAAGGTACTAGAAGATGATGAGTATGTGACATGGTTTAATACTATTTTAAGCAAATATAATTTAAAGGTA
>CAYMVC010000228.1:0-1742 GCA_964393755.1 uncultured Eubacteriaceae bacterium
TAATAAAGATGTCTTGTCCCAAAAATATCCCTTGCCCCATATAAAACCTTTTTCACCTTATCCCAAATTATTAGAGAAAACATGCCAGATAGCTCTTTTATAAAATCTTTCCCTTCTTTTTCATATAGCTTTAATAATAGGTCTGGGCTTGTGTCATTTTTATTACATCCTTCACTTATTAATTCCCTATCTCTTAAATCCTTAATATTATAAATGATGCCATTTACTATCAATAAATACTTTTCGTTTTCAAAGATAATAATTGAATTATTTTCTGATACATTTTTATTTTGAGTGTTTTGGAAAACTAAGAGATCATTATCACTATATAGTTTATTATTAATTTCTTTGTTTCTATTTATTTTCCCATTACCTAAAATTCCTATAAGTTGTGTCATGTAAAAACCTGCCTTCCATGCTCATTTCATGTAAGTAGCCTAAGCATATTTATATTATGTACTATTAATGCCTTAACTCTTGCTAAAAAGTTTTATATAAAAGTCTACAGGACCATTCATAATAAAAAATCCTAATCCCTGTAAATAGCCTAACAAGAATTAGGAAAATATATTTATAGATTTTATTATTAATATCTTACGATTTCCTTAAATTAAAAGAAGCAGAAGCAAAAGGGACGGTTCTTTTTGCTTCATTAATTTTTATTAGGCTAGGCTATTTAATACTTTTAAAAAGTTTTATAGTGTCTTCAATCTGTCTACCATCAGGATTAGAGATCTTTTTTAAAGGTGCCCCCATTGCTATAACTATGTATTCCTCCCCACCTTTTTCTCCTAAAGTAGCCCAACATTGGCCTGCCTTTTCTGTAGTACCTGATTTTCCACCAAGGATTTTAAAGCCACCTTCTTCCCTGCCTTCTAGTTGAGCCAGCACTGTAGAAGTTAGGGCTATGCCCTTTGGATGATCAGCTGTAGCAGTAGTTTTAAAACTTTTCTTCGTAAATATTGCCCTAAAGTCTCCGTTTTCTAAAGCAGCATCTAATAGCCTCGCCATATCTTTAGCCGTAGTAAATTGGTCCTTATTATGAAGGCCTTCAGGGTTTGTAAAATGGGTGTTTTCCAGTCCTAATTCTCCTGCCTTTTGATTCATTAATGCTACAAAGTCATCTACACTACCAGAAATATTAACAGCAAGGGAGTTAGCCGCTTCCCCTCCGGAACTTAATATGGTTCCATATAAAAGATCCCTATAAGTTACTGCCTCTTTTCCATAAAACCCTGCCATAGAGGCATTACTAGCTACCATTTCTTTATAGGTCTTCACATCCACAGGGGCCAGCCGGGATAAATCCTCTATATGTTCTAAGGCTACTAAGGTGGTCATAACTTTTGTTAAAGAAGCAGGGTATGCCCTTTTATTCTCATTTTTCTTATATTCTTCTCCTTTGTTTTCCCTATTAAGCACATATATATAAGAACTGGCATAATCATGATCTTTCTCAAATATTGTAATAACCTTATCTAGGGGTACTCCCTTTGATATAAACATCTGCCCCCCATAAACACATAGTAGAAAAAATAAGATCAACAAAATAAAGGTTCTTAAAATCTTCTTAAGTTTTTTCAAAAAATCCCTCCCATAGTTAAGTCACAAGAAAAACCCTTAACATAAAATAAAACTTTCCTGCTAAATAAAGAATCCCAATCCCTTAGATTATTCTACCAGGAATTAGGAAAGTATATTTTTCTTATTTATTAATAATACCTTACAATTTTCTTACAAAG
>CAYMVC010000229.1:0-1722 GCA_964393755.1 uncultured Eubacteriaceae bacterium
AATGAAGTTCTTAGCAGAGGAATCCACCGAACTTTCCTCAATTGTATTTTGGCAAATGGGTAGTGTAGCAAGTGTTAAGGGGAGAGAGATACTTGCAATTAGCCCCATATTTGTGATTTGTAGCACTTTGCTTATTTTCCTTGCCTGGCGGATTAATATTTTATCCTTTGGGGAAATAGAGGCAAAAACCCTTGGAATTAATATTAAAAAAACCCGGGGTGTTATAATTGTTCTTACCAGCCTTATTACAGCTAGTGCTGTGTCTATTAGTGGGACTATAGGATGGATTGGATTGGTAATTCCCCATTTAGGAAGACTAACTATAGGGTCTGATCATACAAAGTTATTACCTAATACCCTACTTCTGGGGGCAATTTTTATGTTAGTAATTGATACATTGGCACGTACCTTAACATCCTTAGAAATCCCCTTATCAATATTAACAGGATTTGTTGGAGCACCCACTTATGCTTATTTATTATATAGACAGAGAACTAATGTTAATTAGGGGGTGAAGAATATGGAAGTAGAAATTGTGAATGTAGGATATGCTTATAGGGGATATAAGGAATTATTTAAAAATGTCTCTTTTAGAATAAGATCTGGAGAAATAATATGTATTTTAGGACCAAATGGAATAGGGAAAACCACCCTTTTAAATTGTATGGCAAATCTAGATATTCCTTCCAAGGGTAAAATATTAATTGAAGGTCGGAATATGAATGAAATGTCACCCCAGGAGGTGGCAAGGGTAATAAGTTTTGTGCCCCAAACAATTGCTCCTTCCTTTGATTATAAGGTAATTGACTATGTTGTTACAGGGTGTGCCCCTCGTATTGGGATATTTCAGCGACCTAAGAAAGAAGACTATATAATAGCTGAAAATGCTATTGAACAGATGAAGATTGGACATCTTAGGGAAAAAGAATATACAAAGATTAGCGGTGGAGAACGTCAACAGGTCAGTATTGCCCGTGCCATAGCCCAACAACCAGAAATAATCTTAATGGATGAACCTACAGCTCATCTGGATTATGGTAACCAGGTAAAGGTTCTAAGGGTCATAAAGGATATGGCAAAGAGGGGTTACGGGGTGGCCTTTACAACCCACAGCCCAGATCAGGCACTTTTACTGAAGTGTAAGGTGGCAGTCTTTAATGAAATAGGGGAGTTTTTCTTTGGAGATTATAAGGATGTGTTAACTGAGGATTTTCTTCGTTCCATGTATGGGGTAGACCTCCACCTATATAATATTGAGGATATGGATAGAAGGGTTTGCATAGTATCAAAGTTTTAAATAATACTTATGAGGAAGGTGAAACTATGATTATTGATAAGGTTTTACAGGCGGCAAGGCCGTATCTAGAACAAAGGGTAGTTAAGGATGCTGTTTTAGGCTTATCCCTGATAGGGATTGAATTGGATAATGGGGATATAGGCTTATCCTATATGTTAAGGGAAGACCTGCCACCTGGTTGTTCAGTGTTTTCCTTTGCCCAGGATATTATAGGGGCAAATGCCTATGAAGTGGCAAAACTAGTAAAGGAAGGGACAGATGATGCCCAGAGGGGGGTTGGAATTGCCACCCTTACAGCAGGATCCTGCCAGCAGGATTTGATAGATGTGGATGATAGGTCTACCACCTTTGGGGTAGATATTTTACCAACAGATATAGTAGCTATGATAGGATATATAGAACCAATAGCAGAAAAACTTTCAGAT
>CAYMVC010000230.1:0-1716 GCA_964393755.1 uncultured Eubacteriaceae bacterium
GTGATCCCCTATGCCAAGAACCTATAACCAGTTTTCCTTCTTCATTTGCAGTCATACTGGTTGCAAGATCCAGAGAGCTTTGAGTTCCTGCAAATTCTATAACTACATTGGCACCACCCTTTAACTGGATTTCTAAAATTCTTTCTAAACCCTTCTTAGTGCTAGGATTAAAACAATTATTAGGAAGATATTTCCTTGCTATATTTAGACGGTCTTCTTCTACATCAAATACATTTATTTCCCCTGACTGGGATCCACTAACCAATCCTTGTAAGGTCAATAATCCCATATAACCTGCTCCGATTAATGCTATACTGTCACCTGGCTGTATTTTAGCCATATTTAAAATATTGACAACACAGACTACTGGCTCGCCTACCCATTTTGAATAATCTATTTCATCATGAGGAATCTTTGCTACACAATCATAAGCCACATTAAAGTGCCTAGCCATCATCTTGTCTCCCCCTGTACCCGCAAACACCTTATCCCCAATACTGAAACCCTTTACATCCCTGCCTTTATTAATAACTACTCCAACACCTTCATGACCTATCCGATAGGGAAAGGGACCAGGCACATCCATTCCCCTATAAAGATATGAATCCCATGCACAAATTCCCACTGCCTTTGTTTCTATTTGTAATTCGTTAGATTCTGGAGAAGATAGTTCCTCTGGACCTATTTCAATTTTATTTGGAGCGGTTACCCATAATACTTCTGTCCTCAATTCTATAGCCTCCTTAAAAATTTATTTAAACTAAGATTATCCTTTATTTATTTAATAGATTTTCAATCTCCTTAAGGGTTGCTACTCCTGTTTCTCCAATCTCCTTAATAATTATTGAGGAAGCAGCATTTCCTACTAATGCAGCTTGTTGGTAATTAGCACCCTTTGTGAGTGCAAATACTATTCCCGCATTATTTGCATCTCCTGCTCCAACAATATCAATCTCACCCTCTACAGGAAAGGCAGGAATCTTATGAGGTCTTCCATCAAAAACTATCGAACCCTTTTCTCCAAAGGTAACAATTACAGGTTTTCCACTGTTTACAAAAAGTTCTTCAGCATATGTAAGTCCTTTATCCATATCTATAAGAACATCTTTTTCACCAAAACTCTGGCCAATTTCAATATTATTACACTTTAAAATTATATTTTTAAACTTATGAACATTCCTACGAGAATCTACATACCATATTTTGTTGTTATATTCCCCTGCCAAATCAGAAAGGTTCTTCTGAATATTTTCAGTAATTGCTGCACAATTATTTTCACTATATTGATCACATATAATAATTGAGTCACTATCAATTAATGCTCTTTTTAAGTTTTTTATTAATTTTTTTTGTATATTGACTGGTGTACAAGTAAAATTTTTAATATCTATTCTATTCATTTCTGTTAAAAGATTATCTTCAGATCTCATAGGTTTAATATAAGTCCCGGTATATCTTTCATCCGTATGTACCATAAGGGAAACATCTGCTCCTACATCCTTTAGACAGTTTAAAAGTTCAAAGCCTTCACCGTCATTCCCTACAATTCCTATAGAATAAACCTTTGCCCCTAGAGCCCGTAAATTATTGGTAATTGTACCCCCTGCCCCTGCAAAGGCTTTCTTATGATAAACTTGATATGCTGTTAAATTAGTTTCTAGGGATAGTTCATCTTTTTTTCCATCTATATATAGATATTTATCAAGGCTAAAATCG
>CAYMVC010000231.1:0-1681 GCA_964393755.1 uncultured Eubacteriaceae bacterium
ACATTTACAACAATGAGTATGGGAACATTTAAGCCCTTAGAGGATTCAAATCCATTCATAGGAGATAAGGGGAAGTTGGAACAGGTAGAAGAGTATAGGATAGAAACAATAGTTACAGAAGATAACTTATCTAAAACAATTAGGGCTATTGTTAAGGTACATCCCTATGAAGAAGTAGCATACGATATATACCCACTGATTAATGAAGGAAATTCCTATGGCTTAGGTAGAATAGGTAATTTAGATAAGAACTTGTCTTATATTGATTTTATAAAGGAAATAAAGCAGTCTTTAAATATATCATATTTAAGGGTAGGGGGCATTAAAAAGGAATGTATAAGTAAGGTAGCTCTTTCCACTGGTAGTGGTGCAGATCTTATCTATAGGGCAGCCATACTTGGGGCGGATGCTTATATTACTGGTGATATTAAATATCATGATGCCCAACTTGCCAAAGATTTAGATATTTTACTTGTAGATGCCAGTCATTTTGCCACTGAGATTATTGTTATGGAGGAATTAAAAAAATACTTAGATAAGGAAATTTCTAAAAGTAAAAAAGGCATTGAAATTATTACATCAAAGTTAAATAAGGATTTTATAGAATGGAATTGAGAATAGGCGGTTTTGCCTATTCTTTTTTCTTCAAATAAGGAGGAGTTAATATAATGAATAATAGTATTGGTTTTTTATGGGAGTTACAAAATCTAGAGGAAGACTTAGGTAAAATCGAAAAAAAGGTTAATTTAATAGTAATTAGAGATAGATTAAAATTATTAAAGGCTGACTATGAAGAATTAAGAAAAAGACTAAAAAATAAAATTGAAAAGTTAAAAGAAGTGGAAAACAAGTTAATAAGGAAGAATCTGAAAAATAAAAACTTAAATTATGAAATAAAGGAATTACAGGATAAGATTTATAATGGTAGTGTCAGTAGATCTATTGTTCTTTCAAAACTACAAAAAGATTTAAAAGACTATAGAGCTGAGGTTGATGACTTGGAAAATGAAATACTAGAAAAAATGGAAATGAAGGAAGTAATAGAAAAAGACATTAAGGATTTAAGGAGGAGGGCAATAAAGATACAGGATAAATATAAAAAAGAAAAAGGAAAATACAATATAGAAGAAGAAAATATCCAATCTGAAAAGGACAAATTAACAAGGAAAATTAATAATATAAAAGGAAAAATAGATGAAAAGTATATATTAGACTATAGAAATTTGGAAAAGAGTATAAAAAACCCCATATCATTAATTGATAAGGGATTATGCACCGGTTGCAATATGAATATTTCCATTATACTATTAAATGATATTAAGGAAAGTCCTGGATTTTATACCTGTGAGAATTGTGGAAGGATTCTGTATATGAAATAGAACCCTTATCCCAGAAATTGCATGATAAGTTCTTTTGACAATTGATAAAATCCATGATATTATGTAAATCCATGAAAATTAAATATGAGTATATTGAATGGTCGCATGGACGATACCGATAGGGTGTCCATGAGGAAAGTCCGAGCTCCATAGGGCGGAATGCTGGGTAATTCCCAGTGGAGGCGACTCCAAGGATAGTGCAACAGAGATATACCGCCTAATACTAAGTTCTAGTGTTAGGTAAGGATGGAAAGGTGAGGTAAGGGCTCACCAGCAATTAGGTGACTAATTGGCTATGTAAA
>CAYMVC010000232.1:0-228 GCA_964393755.1 uncultured Eubacteriaceae bacterium
TAGAAAATGAAATTATTGGAAAACCTATTGATGGTGGTAAAACAAGGGGGAAAGTATAATCATATTTTTAATATTCCAATATATAAAACTGCCTTCAACACATCTATGCATTTTATATCTGCTGGTATAGCAGCTTTGATTTATATTTTCTTTGCAGGCTCCTATAGTGGAGTTTTTTCTGGACAAGCCTTTTTAGCATCTATAATTACTGCCATTGTCTACATTATT
>CAYMVC010000232.1:238-1625 GCA_964393755.1 uncultured Eubacteriaceae bacterium
ATTATTATTAATAGTCTAGTTTTAGCTAGATTGCTAGCCTATATTAATAGTGGTAAATTTATAGATATTTGGTTATTAAATTTTAGATGGATAATATTAAATTTTGTTGCCATATCTACCCTAAGTGTATTAATTGCCTTAGCCTATGCCTATCTAGGAATAGAAGCAGTTATTCTACTATTTGGCCCTTTATTATTGGCCCGTTACTCTTTTAAATTATATTTGGATATGAAAGAAAACTATATGGAAACTATTCAAGCACTTTCTGCGGCAATAGAACAAAAAGATCCCTACACTCAGGGTCATTCCCAAAGGGTTTGTGATTTAGCTGAATTAATTGGTAGAGAATTTAAATTAAGCAACTATGAAATAGAACAACTTAGGTATGCAGCTATCCTCCATGATATAGGGAAAATAGGTATACCAGAGAGCATTCTCAACAAGCCTGGTGCTCTTTCCAAGGAAGAATTTGAACATATTAAAAAACATACCTTAATGGGTGTAAAAATATTACAAAAAATCGACTTCCTACAGGAAGCCATGTATATCATGGAAAGCCATCATGAATATTATGATGGATCCGGCTACCCAAATGGGCTGACCCGGGAAGAAATTCCATTCTTGTCTAGAATCATAACTCTAGCAGATGCTTATGATGCTATGACTACAAAACGTCCCTATAGGGATGCCCTAAGTTCCCAATATGCTTATAATGAAATAAAAGATAAATCCGGTAGCCAATTTGACCCTAAGGTGGTAAGGGTATTTGAAAAGCTCTATAAGGATGGGAAGGTTGTGGAGATATGATTATAGAAAGCCTGGTTTTATCAATATTAGTTGGAAAACTACGGGGAGGAAAAATAAGTAACATAGGAAAATTAGATATAAATAAATGGTATTTATTTATTATAGCCTTTGGAATAGAATTTTCCCTGCTTTTCGGTTATCAAAGGGGAATAGGAATATTTCAACAGTACTTCTTCTATTTTCACCTTGCCTCCTACTTATTGTTATTTGTAGGCTTTATTTTCAATATTAAAAACCTGTGGTTGGACCTGGTATTCTTTGGAACATTACTTAATGCAGTAGTTATATTTTTCAATGGAGGGAGGATGCCTGTATCAATAGAAGCTCTTATGTTGGCAGACCTACCCCAATATGCAAACCAACTTATAGCTAACCAGGTAGCTACCCACCAAGTCTTAAGAATGGATATGGTAGGATGGTACCTGGGAGATATTATTCCCCTCATACCCCCCTATCCCCTCAAGAAGGTAATTAGTATAGGGGACCTAATCATTACTATAGGAATTTTCTTTTTAATACAAAAATATATGAAAAAGAAAGACACCATCTTCTCCTAGTGAAGCATAGGGGACGGTTCTTT
>CAYMVC010000233.1:0-1623 GCA_964393755.1 uncultured Eubacteriaceae bacterium
AAAGGGCTTGCTTGATAAGTCTTCCTTAGGGAAAATCGGTATTAAGGTTTATCTACCTGATGTGATGGGATATATAGGAGCAGTTGCACTTTCCTTGTTGCTTTTATTTGGCCTATATATGTTAACTAAAAAGTATGAAGCCTTTAGAAAAAAAGAAGGATTTTATGAGGAAGTTGTTTATGAACCTATTGAACAAGCTTTGCCAAAGGAAGAAGCTAATGTTTATCATAAGATTTTTGTTGAAAGATGGAGCTTCTTAAAAGGTGGTATGATATTGGCTATATTATTTGCAGTTATACAATTATCTACCGGTCATAGCTGGGGAATTACTGCAGGATTTACAAATTGGGGAGTAGGCTTTTTACAAGCTATTGGTATAAAATTTACTTCTCCAGCCTTTGAAACTACAGTTAAAACTGTTAATAATGGATTACTAAAAGATACTGTTGGTATGAGAAACTTAGGTATTTTATTAGGAGCAGGAATATCATTTTTACTAGCAGGTAGATTTAAATTGGACCTTGATTTTAAGGTCAAAGATAGTTTGTTTTATGTATTAGGTGGGTTATTAATGGGCTTTGGAGCCAGATTATCTGGGGGATGTAATGTGGGGGCTTTGTATTCCGGTATTGGTAACTTCTCTTTGGCAGGCTGGGTATATTTTATATTCTTGGCTCTAGGAGGTATCTTCGCATTGAAGGTATTTGCAGGAAAGGTCAATACTGTTCCACCAGATAGACATGACAAAAAGCTTGTATAAATAACAATAATAAAGAGGAGGAAAATAAAATGGGCAAAAAGATTTTAATTATCGGGGGAGTTGCTGGGGGAGCTTCTGTAGCAGCAAGGGCAAGAAGATTAGATGAATTTGCAGAAATCATAATGTTTGAAAGAGGCCCTCATGTATCCTTTTCCAACTGTTCACTACCTTTTTACCTTAGTGGAATGATAGAAAGTAGTGAAGACTTAGTTTTAATGTCACCAGAGGAGTTTTTAAATCAGTATAATATTGAAGCTAGAGTCCATAATGAAGTAATAAAGATCAATAAAGAAGAAAAGACCATTGTGGTAAAGAATTTAGTATCTGGTGAAATATACGAAGAAGCCTATGATGAATTAGTAATATCCACAGGGGCAAATCCTATAGTACCAAAAATTGAGGGTGCCAAGGATTCCCATGTATTTATTGTTAGAAATGTAGTAGATATAGAAAAACTAAATAAATTCATAAAAAGTCCTGGAATTAAAGATGTGGCTGTAATTGGTGGAGGATTTATAGGTGTGGAGGTTGTAGGAAACCTTGCCAAGGCTGGATATAATGTTACTTTAGTGGAGGCAATGGATCAAATCATGGCACCTTTTGACCTAGATATGGCACAGCTTCTTCATAAGGCTATGATAGATAATGGAGTTAACTTAATTTTAAGTGATGGAGTTCAAAAGATTGGTGATGACCATATAGTACTTGCATCCGGAAGAAAAGTAGAGGTGCAAGGGGTAGTTATGGCAATTGGTGTTAGGCCAGAAACTACACTAGCAAGAAGTGCTGGGTTAGAAATAGGGGAAACAGGTGGTATTTTAGTTGACCATAGCTATAGAACCAGCGATAAGCATATTCATGCC
>CAYMVC010000234.1:0-1599 GCA_964393755.1 uncultured Eubacteriaceae bacterium
GAAAATGAGAAGTTTCTGAGGTATTCTAAGAAATCCTCTTGAAATTCAGGGTGATATTTTTTTAGCATTTCTATATCAGCATCATCAAAAGCAAGATTCTCTATGTATTCGATAATTTGCTCAAGACCTGCCACAATAGTATAGCCATTATCACAGGGGTTTTTTCTAATAAAGAGATCAAATACAGCAATTTGGTCTTTTTTGTCCTCTAGAAAATAGACATTACCCATGCTCAACTGGTAAAAGTCGGTGGCAAGTTGGAGCTTTCTTTCAAAAGACATTTTTCATCCTCCAAATATTTACTTTAAATAAATTTTACACCTAAAGGATATTTTTATCAAGCAATTCATGGAATGTGCGATTAATAGGTAAAGTTCTCAAAACGAATTGTCAAATAAATATTAAATCCTTAAATTATGGGGTATAATTAAAGGAAGAGGAGGGAAAAAGATGGATTACATGGAAAAATATAATAAATGGTTGAAGGACGAATACATAGATCAGGATACGAAAAATGAATTATTGGCTATTAAGGATAATAAGAAGGAAATTGAGGAACGATTTTATAAGGATTTAGAGTTTGGTACAGGAGGAATGAGGGGGGTAGTTGGTGCCGGTTCCAATAGAATGAACATTTATACAATAGGTGCCACCACCCAAGGACTGGCAAATTATATTAGAAGGCAGGGTCCGGAAACAAAGGCAAAGGGAGTGGCAATTGCCTATGATTCTAGAAATTACTCCTATGACTTTGCCAGGGAAGCTGCCTTAGTTTTAAATGGAAACGGGATAAAGACCCACCTATTCAATGAAATAACAACTACACCGGAGCTTTCCTTTGCTGTAAGATATTTAGGCTGTGCCGGTGGAATAGTTGTTACTGCAAGTCACAATCCCCCTGAATATAATGGATTTAAAGTCTATTCACCAAAGGGTGTCCAATTGGGCTTGGAGGATTCTGAAAGGCTTATTGAAGAGGTCCAGAAAATTGATGATTTCTCCACTATTAGAAAAAAGGCCCCAGATGAAGCTATCAAGGAAGGATTATTTACCATTGTTTCTAAAGAAGTGAAGGACGGATTTATAGATAGGGTGAAGATTCAAAGTGTCCATGGGGATATTATAAATAAGCTGGCTTCTGATTTTAAGATTGTCTATACCCCATTACATGGAACAGGACTTATACCAGTTGAAAGGGTTTTAAACGAGGTGGGCTTTAAGAATATCCTAGTGGTAGAAGAACAGGCAAAAGCAGATGGGAATTTCCCCACTGTAAAATACCCTAATCCTGAAGAGAAAACTGCCTTTGAACTTGCCCTAGCCTTGGCCGAGAGGGAAGGAGCTCATATTGCCATAGCTACAGATCCGGACTGTGATAGGTTGGGGGTGGCATATAAAAATAAAGAGGGAGACTATACCCTATTAAATGGTAATCAAATAGGGGTGCTTTTAGCAGAATATGTTCTTTCTTCCCAGAGGGAAAAGGGGATTTTACCTGACAACCCGGCAATGATAACCACCATAGTCACCAGTGATTTGGGGGTAGAAATAGCCAAATCCTACGGTGTGGAAGTTTTTAAAACCCTAACAGGTTTTAAG
>CAYMVC010000235.1:0-1580 GCA_964393755.1 uncultured Eubacteriaceae bacterium
CTTTTGTAAGCCTATTAGGTAGTGTATCTTCCTTTGAAGTTAGTCCTCTTCTTACATTGTACATTCTTTCAATATTATAGCCCCTCTCCCCTATGGTTTTAAGTTTACCTATAGTCATTTTCTTTCCTGTTACAAGCTCTATAGCCCTTATTTGAGGTATTTGGGGTATTTTTATAGGAAGCAATCTTTCATCTGCCTTATCTATAAACCTAATTATATATGAAACTAAATCAGTGGTTAAAGCCTTATTTACTATTCTGGTAATTATACTATTAGCATTTTTAATTAATGGACCCGGCAACATTGCATAAAGAGTAAACAGACAATTGCCAGCAGAAGATGTAGCCTCCATTATATCTTGATTCATTATAGTCAGCTCTGCCTTAGCCTTTTTAGAATAAGGATCCATACTTAGTCCTAGACCTTCAAATAAAACTAAATACCCGGCATTTAAATGACAGCCTCCCCTATTGGACATAGCATATCCTAATCCTTGACCAACTGCTGATCTAGGTTCATATGCTGCTAATTCCATTCCCTTAGAGTGCATGGCAAAGTCCTTCCCCCCATATCTTTGTGAGAGATACTTTGTTCCTTCTACTAATTGTCCCCCAATATCCCTCCTATATGCTATATCTTCAAAGACTTTAGAAAGGTTTTCAGTCTTTCCAAATTCTAGATTATTATCCCATAGACCTTTTTCATTGAGTTCCATGGCAAAGCCAATGGTGCCGCCAGCACTTATGCTATCCATCCCCAATTCATCTAGTTCATAATTCCATTTTAATATGCCTTCTAAATCATTATTTAATAGGTTTGGACCTAATAGACCTAAGGTTTCAAGCTCGGGTCCTTTTACTATTCTGCCGTTTACTTCTACCTGCCTGCCACATTGTATAGGACAAGTAATACAGCCTTTATTCTTAATTAAAAAGTCTTTTCTTAGTCTTTCTCCAGATACCTTTTGGTAGTCCTCATATTGGCCATATTTAAAATTTCTAGTGGCTAGAATATTTCTATGTTGCATTAAGCTTACTAGGCCTGCTGAGCCGAATTTAGGTAGTTGGACACCTGTTAAAGGATGTTCCATTAACGTCTTGATCCAGCTCTTATAGTGTTTTTTAGTTTTTTCAGGATGGGCTATACTTGGCTGGTATCTGCCTTTTACAGTTATGGCCTTTAAATTCTTATCCCCCATAACAGCTCCTATTCCTCCCCTGCCTGCAACCCTTTCCTGGCTAAATACTGAAGCATATTTGACTAGGTTTTCCCCTGCAGGACCTATAACAACTTTTCCAGCTTTGGAATCTAGGGCTTTTTGAGTTTCACTGGTAGTTTTGCCCCATAAGCTTTTCCCATCGTGAAAGACCACCTGCTCTTCTATAATTTCTATCCAAATAGGGGATTTTGATTTGTTTTTTATTATAAGCCCATCATAGCCAGCTCTTTTTAGATGCAGCCCGAAATTCCCGCCACAATTTGAGGAGGTGAGTAGCTCTGTTAATGGTGAAATAGTGGATATATTAAACCTACTGGAAGCAGGAGCCCCAGTCCCAGTCAGTGGACCTGTGCTTATCACT
>CAYMVC010000236.1:0-1556 GCA_964393755.1 uncultured Eubacteriaceae bacterium
TTCTTTAAAAAGATCTCGCAGGTCATAAAGAACTATGGTGATAAAATGATAAAAATATCCTAATTGGAGGATGGTTTCTTATGAATGAATATGGCCTTATTCTGGGTGGTGGCGGTGCCATGGGTTCTTATGAGATAGGGGTTTGGAAGGCCTTAAGGGAACTGGATATAAATATATCTGCCGTTGCCGGAACTTCTGTAGGTGCCTTAAATGGAGCAATGATTATTCAAAATGATTTTGAAAAGGCTTTAGACCTTTGGGGGAATATGACCTTAGACCAAATAATAGATATTGATTCTAGCATTTTGAATAAAGGACTTCTCAAGTGGAAAAAAGAAGACTTTTCCCTATTCTTTGCACTATTTATAGATTTTATAAAGGAGGGTGGTTTTGACATAAAACCCCTTCGGAAGCTATTAGAAGAAACTATCAAGGAGGATAAAATCAGATCTACAAATAAAGAGTTTGCTATTAGTACATATTCTATTACTGATAGAAAGCCAATGGATTTATACATTGGAGAAATACCCAAGGGAAAGTTGATTTCCTATTTAATTGCCTCTGCCTGCTTGCCTATTTTTAAAACTGCAAAAATAAATAATGTTAAATATTTAGATGGTGGTTTTTATGATAATGTGCCCATTAATTTACTGGCAAGGAAGGGCTATAAGCATATAATATCTGTAGAATTATTACCTATCAATATAAAACGTCCATTGGAAATAGATGATTTAAATATTATTACTATAAAAAGCTCTGCCTATTTAGGGGGACTTATGGAATTTGACCCTGAAAGGGCAAAAGCAAATATAGACTTAGGCTACAGAGACACAATGAAGAAATTACAATATCGGTGATAATAAACGGGTAAAGGATTCTCTTATCTTATCCCAAATAGGTCGCTTAATAAATTCTTCTAATATTATTTCTGTGCTTTCTTCAATGTCTTGGAAAAAGTCTTCTTCTAATCTAGCCACAGTATCTTTATTATAGATTAATGCATTCACTTCAAAATTCAGTCTAAAACTTCTTATATCCATATTAGCGGTACCTACCGATGCCACAATCCCATCTACCAACAGAATTTTTGCATGGATGAAACCTTTATTATAAAGAAAGACTCTAACTCCAGCTTCTAACAATTCATATATATATGACCTAGAAGCCCAAAATACTGTTTTGTGGTCAGGCTTGTCCGGCAAGATCAGCCTTACATCTACCCCACTGAGGGCAGATGTTTTTAATGCCATTAATAGGCTTTCATCTGGAATAAAATATGGGGATTCTATATATATCTTTTCCTGAGCTGTGGCAATACTGGTAAAGTAAGCCTGCTGGATACCCTCCCAAGGATGATCGGGACCACTTGCTGCTATTTGTATTAATTCCTCCCCATAATACCTATGGTCAGGAAAATAGTTCTTATATTCACCTATTTTTTTTCCAGCAGCATAATACCAGTCCATTAAAAAAATATATTGGAGTATATAAACTGCTTCTCCTTGGATTTTAAAATGGGTATCTCTCCAAAAACCTAATTTATTACTCCCAACCCA